>JAVBQX010000294.1:0-11013 GCA_031548645.1 Thermoguttaceae bacterium | reverse complement strand
GTTTTGACGGTTTCCGGGCCGTTTTTCGCGGCGAATTCGAGCGGTTTTCCGTTGGGCGCAATGATGCGGATCATGTCCCCGTCGTTCAAAACGGCGGTGATGCGATATTTCGGCGCCGGCTCGGGAAAGCCCGTCAAAAGGAGTTGCGGCGAACGGTCGCCCAGTTCGGCGTCATGAAAAAACCAGACGCCGCCCACAGTGCCGTTCGACGGGAGTACCGTTTTTCCGTTGATTTCGACGGTTGCTTTCGGCGGATCGGTTTTCGCGGCATCGTCAGCGGAACTGCAGGCCGTCACGCATAGCATCAACGCCATGATCGTTGTCGTCAGACGCAGGAAATTCATAACACTCACCTTTGTTTTCATATTATTTTAACGTGATGACCGAAATCGTATGCGGCGCGTCATGTTTGGTGTTGACAAAAGTCTTGTCGGTCGAATCGAAATTCGCGACGTAGAGCTTGTTCCCGACGATCAGCGGTTCGCAGGGCGAGTCCAGCAGGCCGTCGGAACCGTCGGTATCGCCGTTAGCCCAAAGGGTTTCAAAAACGACCGGTTTGCCCTCGACCCAGGGCGTGATCGTGTGAACGGCGTTGAGCTGCGAATCGGCGATGTAGCATTTGTTCGTCCGTTTGTCGTATTTCATGCCGTCGCAACACTGGATTTTGTCGTCCTGGAAGATTTTTCGGCAGGTCGGCTTATTGTCCGCGTCGAAGGTCACCGCGTACACGGCGCCGTCGCCGAAATTACAAAAATACACCACGCCGTTCGCGTCGACGGTCAGACCGTCGGCCCCGCCGCTGCATTCGCGACCGATCTTCTTGACGTCCTCGATGACGACGAGGCGCTTGTCCTTGCCGTCCGGTTCGAGTTGCATGGTCGGCACGCCGTCTTTTCCGGCGGTGAGGGCCTCTTCCTTCGAGAACATCCAAAGCCCGCCGGAACCCCAGCGGCCTTCGAGTTCAAGATAGGTGTCCGTCACGAGCATCTTGTCTTCGAGCCAAAGCACGGCGTTGGAAACCTTGGTTCCCGCGGCCACGACCTGCACTTCGCCGGTCGGTCTGCCGTCTTTCATGATGACCCGCAAAATCCGCGATTTGTGGTCGTTGTTGTGGAACCATTGCGTGTCGCACACGTAAAGGTTGCCGTCCGGCCCGAATTCCAACCCCATGGGGCCGGTCTGGCCAGTTTCTTCGAGGATCGGATATTCCAGGACCACTTCAAAGGCCGCGGTTTCCGGGTCGATCATGACGAGGTAGCCGCCTTCGTGGTCGCCTTTCTTGAGGTTGGCGTCCATGTTGTTGAAGTTCGGCACGTTGAAGAAGATTTTCCCCGTTTTTTCGCAATAGGTCATGCCGTCGGGATTGTGCAAATGGTCGGGCAGCGAAACGAACAGCTTCGGGCGATAGGCTTCGTCATAGGCCGGCGGAAGCGTTTTCCCGGCAACCGGCCGCAGGGGTTGAACACGCCGGGTGCGAAACATTTGCGCCTCGACGTCACCGATTGTCCATGACGAAAATAACGCAACCGCCAACATTCCGATCATATATTTTGTCGTTTTCATTTTTTCCTGATTTCAAATGATGTTTGCTGAATTCCGAAAAGAGGTGATCTCGTCCTATTTTCGTCCGACAAGCCGCACAATACAAGAGTCATTCGAGTTTGAGTTCGAAATTTTTCTCTTTTTTCTTGAAGTCAAACTGCAACAATTCGTTTCCTTTTTTATATTTTTTGGCAATCGTTTCCAACAATTCACGATTGTCGTATTTTCTTCCATCGTCAAGAGTCAATTCGATGTAGAAAGTCCCCTTACCGGTTTGAATGCCGTCCACTTTGGCGGTATAAATCATCGTGAATTTACCGTCTTTATCGGAAAATCCATTGCTGGGACGCCCTGTTTCCGGGAAGAAAAAAATCGGCAAACCCGGAACCGGTTTTCCTTGATATGTGACCGTACCGGAAAAGGGAACGACTTCATAAGGCAACTTGGGACCACATCCCGTGAGAAACAAAAACGAGACCCCGGCTAAACAGCAAAACCAACGATACATGATTCGACTCCTGAATTGACTGTTCTGATGTTCGTAAAAAGTTTTTTCGGAAAACCTTAAGCATGTAAATCCCGACGATCAAGCCATGCCGCACTGGCTCGTAAGACAAAACAATCCGGCAAAGCCCGGGATTGATTCAATTCAATTTGCTGATCAATCCCGGATTCAACCGGCATTCAGAGCGGGAGTGGGTAATGAATCCCCTGGTTGCGGGTGATTGCCGCGTCGAAAGTTGTATGCAGGTCGACGGTTTCCGAAATGAAATGAACCGAGCCGTCATAAAGCGACGTGTTGATGCCGCCGGTATGGAAACTTTTCGCGCTTCGAAAGCGCCCTCGTGAATCGTCTGCACTGGCCGGGACAACATTGGGTGCCGTTCCCCAGACGTGGGCACCCTGGTACCAGTGTCCGACCCAGATGAAGGGATTGTAACCTCTGTCATTGTCGTGTCGTAAAGCGCGATGGGCATGCTCCAGGAACATGAATGTATTGCTTGTCCCGTCGGTGATGGAGGCCAGCCCGCGGCTGCTGTTCACACAGGTGGCAGCATAGTCATCCCACGGTGCATTCACGGCACCAGTTTCATCGGAGTTTTCCGGCATGCCTGTGACCGGCATGGCATAGTCCTTTTGCGATCCGGGAATGCCGGCCGGTGACGTGCTCGGACAATGAAAAGCCGGTGGTGCGCTTTCGGCGGGAACTTTGTTGTATTCGTCACCTCTGGGATTACCGATTTCCGAGGCTCCGTATGCCCACTCGTCATTGCAGGTCGAGACGTAGGCCCCCCTCGCAAAATCGATATCCTGATAAATATTTGTCGCTTCCATGAACGGAAGTAACAATGCTCCCCATCCCATCAGTCCCTGGTAAAGCCCCTTGTGACCGCCCTTGGGCCAATATTTGTCAGAATCCCATGCTCCCGACGCCGTCGTGGGAAATTTGCCGGTCGCACACGTGGGATGGAATTTGATGGCTGTCGGAGGGAGCAGCTTGTGCGTATCATGATAGTTATGAACGGCCAGGGAAAGCTGTTTCAGGTTGTTCGTGCACTGCATGCGTCTCGCCGCTTCGCGGGCCGCCTGGACGGCGGGGAGCAAAAGGGCAATCAAAATTCCGATGATCGCGATGACCACCAGCAATTCGACCAGGGTAAATCCCCGATCAAGTGAAAATTTTCGATGTGTCATGGTTGGTTTTCCTTAAAATAACGCGATAAAATGAAAAGTAAGTTGCACTTCTATTTGCCATCGGACAAAATTCATTTTGTCCGGCACATCACAAATTCAAGGATGGAACGGGCGTCATCAAGGTTGGTTTCATGACCGGCCGATTCACGGGAGATCAGGAGTACGTCACGGTGCAATTGTTTCAGGATGCCGGCCAGCCGCGTAGCGCTTTGCGGCGGAACGACGTCATCGTTGCCCGAAACGGTGATCCCGACGGGCATGGTCAGGCGTTCCGGCCAGTATTCCGCGGAACGTTTTTTATATTCGGCGAGAATTTCCGCTTTTGTGCCGCCGAAGGATTCGGCGATCGCGTCCTGGAAATTTTCATATTCAAGCAGATTGGCCGTCGGGTTCATCGCCGCGACTCCGTCAATCCGTTCAGGATGCAAAGCGGCAAAGGTCAGCGCGGCCGTTCCGCCCATGGAGCCGCCGCAAAGAAAAATTCGGTCGACGGCGTATTGTTTTTTGAGTTCGTCGATGATTTGCACGACGTCCGCTTCCGCGGCGGGGCCCATCCAGGAGGTCGTGGCCCGATAGTCGGGCGAAACGAGAATCATGCCGTATTTCGCGGCGATTTCGCGAACTGCCCGGCATTCGTCACGCGGGTTTTCGATGAACTGCCTGCGGTCGGAACCGTGCCCGTGCAGCGCGATGAGCAGATTGTGCGCTTGCGAAGCGTCGAAATTTTCCGGCAGGAGGAGCATGTATTTTTGCTGCGTCCCGTCGTAATCGGCCTTGAAGGTCACATCCGACGCTTCTTGTGCGAAGACACCGGACGCGGAACACAACAGCATGATTCCTGCAAGACGGGCGAACATGGGCTTTCACTCCTATTCCGAACTGGCAAAGACCTGGGGCACCTCCGCCGCGATGGCGGAACGGTCCAGGACGGATTCAATTTTCTTTATGGCGATCGGTGAAAGCAAAATTTCACCGGCTTTGGCGTTTTCTTCGATTTCCCTCGCGTTTCTCATGCCGGAAATGATGTGTAATTTGTCGTATTGCGAGATCGTCCAGGCCAGCATCAATTGCCCGACGGATAACCCGTGACCCGCGGCAAGCGGCCGCAATTCCGAAAGCCCGGCGTTGGTTTTGCGGACGTTTTCCGCGGAGAAACGGGCGTCATGCTTGCGGAAATCGTGCTCGGGATAGTCGAAATCCGGGTCCAGCGTTCCGGTAAGCAAGCCGTGTTCGAGCGGCGCATAGGCGATGAAACTGACTCCGTTTTCCTTGCACGCCGAGAGAACGCCGTTTTCTTCGGTCGAACGATCCATATAGGAAAAACGCTCCTGTGTGGAATTCAGGGTTCCGGCGGCACAATAGCGTTCCAATTGCGTTCGGGTGACGTTCGAACTGCCGATGGCCCGGATTTTTCCATGGTCGCGGAGCTTTTCCATCGCCGCCATCGTTTCTTCAACCGGCGTCGTGTTTTCCTGCGCATGCGTTTGCAGCAGGTCGATGTAATCGGTGCCGAGACGTTTCAGGCTCGCTTCGACTTCCCGGATGATGGATTCCGGTTTGAGATAACGGTAAAATCGATACTTGACCGCGCTGGAGGTCAGTCCGTTTTCGTCGGCGTAAAAATGAAATTCGCCTTTCCCGGCGGGCCAGTCGACCGTGTCCCAGACGATCCCGCATTTGGTCGCCACGATGGCCTTGTCGCGACGCCCCTTGATCGCTTTGCCGACGATTTCCTCGGCCAAACCGTAGCCGTACATGGGAGCGGTGTCGATCAGATTGATCCCGTGATCCAGGGCCGTTTGAATCGTGCGGATGGATTCGGATTCATCGGTGCCGCCCCACATCCAACCCCCGATGGGATATGTCCCCAAACCAATGACTGACGTTTTGATTTTCGAGTATCCCAAATCCCGATATTGCATGAAATATCTCCTCATAGATCAATCATTGGTTCATTGATGATCTTATCGTATACTTCACTCTTGAGAAAATCAATGTCATATTGCGACAAAATGATGGACGATTGCGTCACGTCGCCAAAGGCATGAAATGTATCCGCTATGCTCCACATAAGATTGTAAAGCTCGGCGTCGATGGGAATTGTTGCCAAAAATCTGCGGAGATTGACAAGGCGGACGGGTCACGCAAAACAGATGGGCTGACGAACGGGAGTGCAATTCAATTCGTCGTGCCGCGCATGCAGTCGCGGAGATCGCGACGCAAAATGTAAAAAACGGGTATCCCGTCAAGATGTCTGCGCCGGGGTGCAAATCAATCCGTTTTTCACATTATCCGAACGCATCCTCCTTGTCGGCGTCACGCACGATACGGAATCCGATGACATTGGACGTTGAATCCGGATTGGCGCTGTTGCGGTAGGCCGAACGGGTCGCCTCGGCGCCGAATTGCCACGCACCGCCGCGCAAAACGCGGGTGATGCCGTCGCCGGGCCCGGCGGGGTTTTCTTCGGGAATGTCCTGCTGGTAATAAAAATCGTTGTACCAGTCGTTACACCATTCCATGATGTTGCCGTGCATGTCGTACAGCCCCCACGCATTGGGTTTTTTCTCGCCGACGGGCTGCGTTTCCATTTGTGAATTGTCATAATACCAGGCATACTGTCCGACTTCGAGCACCAAATCACCGAAACACCAGGGCGTAATGCTCCCGGCCCGGCAAGCATATTCCCATTCGGCCTCGGTCGGCAGGCGGAAGCCGTTTCCGCCCAAAACGGACACTTCCGCCGTTTCAATGCTCCGGTTGCTCCGCCGCCGCGGATTGTTGATCATATAATATGGAGAAAGCCCTTCGATTTCGCTGAGTTTGTTGCAAAATTCAACGGCGCTGTACCACGACACGCTGTCGACGGGGTTACTGTCATTCAAAACCGACGTGCTGGGATTGAATTCCATCAGGGCGGTGAATTGCTCCTGCGTCACTTGGCAAATACCGACATATATTGGAGTTGTGATGTGGACGCGGTGTTGCGGGTGCTCGTTGTTGCGCATGAATTCGTCGGAATCGTGCGACCCCATGTAGAATTTTCCGCTGGGAATCAGCCGTAAAACGATCCCTTTCGTGGTGGTCAGCGTGGTCAGTTTTTCAATCTTCTGCCGTAGCGACAGGGCTTCCGGATCGTTGGCTTTCAATTCCGCGTAGCGCTGCACACAGGACAAAAGGGCGTTGTATTGCTTTGCGGAAATGGCGTTGCGAATTTCACGGACGAGCGAATCGACTTCCGTAATGCATTCGCCCGCTTCGACATACATTTTTTTCATTTCTTCGTCGACGAGCACGCGGGGCACCTCTTCCAGAATTTCCTGCACACGTTCGTATTTCTGGGCCGTCATGGCCGCCTTGGCTTGGTTCAGCAGATTGTCCGCATACTGACGCAATTCGCGCCGCTCTTTTTGAAAAACGGGCAAATTGATTTTGGCCCAGTCGCGAAACCGGGCGAATTCCGGGTGAGTGACCGCGATCATCTGCTTGAGCAAGGTCAAAGCACGATCGTGACCGCAAATTTCCCGCAACTTAACGATTTGCTGTTGTTGTGTTTGCAACCGTTCAAGCATTTTCTGCTTGTCGTGGAGAATATTTGCACCGCATTCCTGGCACGTTGATGTTCCGACAGGGTTCAGTGCCTGACACGCGAGACAGGGTTCATAAGCATTGATTTCCGCAACCGTTTTTTCAATATCGGTTTGGGAAGAAAGCGGTTCGACCGGTGAAATGGAATTGACGTCTGACATGGGACTTGGCCAAATTTTTGTTGCTTTTATCTTTTTCCACTATCGGGCGATATTTCACTGTTTTCCTGATCATTACGGTTTTCCGGAAATATCTACTTTTAGGTTAGCTTATGATTTGGGGATCGTGAAAAACTCAGGAATAAGATTATGAGTTTACTGCAACAAATAATGAAAAAAGTGCTGAATATCATTTTTCTTGCGGAATTTTGGGAATGATAACCGTGTTTTTTCTCATCCGCTTTGAAATAAGCTAAATTAATAAATAGCGGTTTCGTCGCCCCGGCGTTTTATATCTGTCGCGAACAGCACACGTTGGATAGAAATCTGTGGAAACCATGCTATGTCAAGGAGTTTCATCCTGCACGGAGCGTAAGAGAAGTGCCAAAAGAAAAAACGTTATCCGAACCGACCAACATTCTCGTGATCGATGACGATCCGGCGTTGCTGCGTCTGCTCTCGCATTTGCTGGAGCTGGAGGGGCACAACGTTCGGACGGCAACGGACGGGAACATGGCCCTGCAACTGGCACTGCAGGATTGCCCCGATGTCATCATCACGGACTGGGTCATGCCGGGCATCAACGGGTTGGAACTTTGCCGCCGGATCCGCCAGCTTTACGAAAGCCGCGTCCTGAAGCATTATTCCTACATTTTCCTGTTGACCGCGCAAACGGGGCGTCAAAATCTTTTGGAAGGCCTCAACGCCGGGGCAGACGATTTCATCGAAAAGGGCAACGACAATTTCGCCAATCTCAAAGTGGAAATTCTCGTGCGGTTGAAAACGGCGTTACGAATGCGCAACATGCAGCGCGAGTTGGAATACGCGGCCAAATACGATTTTTCGACCGACCTGCTGAACCGCTCGACTTTTTTCGAACAGGGGCGCGATCTTTGGACGAAATCGATCAATCAGGGCCGTCCGCTTTCGGCGATCATGATCGACTGCGATTATTTCAAGAGAATCAACGACACCTACGGGCACCAGGTCGGCGATTCGGTGTTGAAATCGCTCGCGACGGTTTTCCAGGAGCATTCCCGCGGCTACGACGTGATTTGCCGTTACGGGGGCGAGGAATTCTGCGTTTTGCTGCCCGGCTGCGACGAAAGCATCGCCGTTTCCTGGGCCGAAAGAACAAGAAAGAAACTTGAAGCGGACCCCATCTTATACGATAACCTGAAAATCAACATCACCGCCAGTTTCGGCGTCGCGGAACGGACGGACAACACGGCTTCGCTTGACCAGCTCGTCGAACACGCAGACCAGGCCTTGTTGTTCGCCAAGGAATCGGGCCGAAACCGCACGGTGAGATATTCCGACGTCCTGGCCGATCGTTACGACCCGAACGCCATGCACTTTTCGCAGCAATTGCTCTTCGACGGCATCACCGCCGAAGACGTCATGATCCCGCTGGTCCTGACGGTCAACATTCACGAAAGCGTCGCCACGGTCGCCGATTTCCTCATGAAAACCCGCGTCGAATCGCTGCCCGTCGTCGACGATCAGGGCGATTTTCTCGGATTCGTTTCGGAAAAGAACCTGCTGGCCGTCGTCGGCGACAAGGAACGCTGGCAGGACGGCATCCAGGACATCGTCTCGAAACCCATCGTGGTGTATTCCCCGGAAACGCCGCTGAAGGCCATTTACAATTTCCTCGTTCGGGTTTCCATGCGCCGGGTTCTCATCGTCCGGGATAAAAAACCCATCGGCTATATCGCGCGCAACCTGTTGCTTCGCTGGCTCAGGAACCGCTGGGCCTTCCTCAATTCGCGACTGGCCGAAATCATGCCGGTGCCCGACAAGGACCTGCAAACGCCCGAGATGATCAAAATGCAAACGGAGTACCTGATCCGGCAACTGGACGAAATCCGAACGACCTTCGCCTCGTTCGGCCGCGATCTGGCCGAAAGCGAAATGTTCAAACACCTCAATAAAATCAGCGAAACTGTCTCCCACGCCTCGAAAGCCCAGGAGGTCATCGAGCAGATTCTCATCACCAACGCCGGTTTCGCCAACCAGACGCTGGTCGACGAAAATCACCTTTCCGTATCAGCCGGCGAAACCGACGACATCTCGCGCCACGGCCTCTTCGATTGACCGGAAGCCTTCCGTGCTATTCGTCAATGGGTTTATCCCTCGCTTACGCTTCGAGCCCTGATTTCGGCAGTCTCGGCGAGACCGCACTGCCTTTCAATTTTATTTCACGCAGAGACGCCAAGCAAACAAAGTCCGCAAAGAGTTTTAAAAGAAACGTTGCGTCCTTTGTCTTCTTAGCGACTTCGCGTGAAATCCCCCTTAATCCGCGACGTTGACCTTCAACTCGTCGGAGTTCCCTTTCAGTTCGGGGGCGTACATCGCTTCGATCTTCGCGGGGAGGGCCGAGAAGCTGCCGGGCTGTTCGGCACGCATGCGGTAGCTGACGGCGTGTTTGCCTTGCGAGAGGCGATACACGAAAAACGTCACCCGGTTGTCGCGGTACTCGACGTACGCGTTCATGCTGTTGCCGTTGTAACCGCTTTGCACTTCGACCGGTTCAAAGCCCGCGGCCTTCATGTCCTCAATCAGCAGCGACTCGTAATCGTTCTTGCTGTCGATGATCAATTCGATTTCGACGAGCTGGCCGCTCTTCACGGTCGAAAGATTTTCGATCGGCGTGCGGTCGTATTTCTCGACCTTCTGCGTCACGACCTGCCCGCGATTGCCGGCAACGTTCGCCGTTTTCTCGGCAGGCGTCAACAACCAATAACGACGGTCGACTTTCACTTCGAGTCCGGCGGCTTTGATTTGGTCTTCGAGCGTGAAGTTTTCGAGGTACGCGTTGAAGTAAACCGGTCCTGTCCCTTTGCGGCGGAGTTCGATTTCATGCGTGCCGCTTGTCACGTCAACCCCTTCGAGCACGAACGTATTGTCGATGGTCAGCATGTTCCGCGGCGTGATGTCGACCGATTTTTTGACCGCGCCGTCGACGAGAATTTCGACCGTCATGTTCGGCTTGTCCTCGCCGGTCGCACGCAGAAATTCGGCGAACGCCTCGACGCAAAGGGCCGTGTCCCGGGTCGAATTCCAATACGTCGCATGTTTTCGGTTGTTGAGCAGCCACTTGACCAATCGCGGGGCGACTTCTGATTTCGGATTGAGCCGCATCAACAGCTTGAGATACATCGCCTGCGTTTCAAACTCGCTCCCGTGCCAGCACCACCAGTACCACCCCGGCGAGCGTTGCAGATTCAACCACGCCGTCTGGTTTTCGTCGTCCTGTTCAAGATACTGTTCGAGCATCCGCAGGCACATCTGAGCTTGTTCGCGATCACCGATCGGGCTCATCTCGAAAATCCCAAGCATCGCGACACCATAAAGCGAAAGTTTCGCGCGGTCTCTCCGGAGAAAATCCATCATCAGTACTGGTTCAAGTGGTAAACTGTAATCAGCATTGGGATTGGCATTTTCCCACAATACCATCATGACGAACGCATCGGTATTGTCCGCGGATGGTTTCCAATCCACCTTTTTGCGTTCTTCTTCAGGCAATTCCGCGTTCTTGATGCGCTGCACCTGCTTTGCTTGATAATTGCTCAACCATTGAATGCCGCGACCAATCACTTCATCATCCACCGCCACGTCATTCGCTTTCGCAAGCATCAACCCGCGCACGACCTGGGCCGTTGTTTCGGGGTACGAGCGTTCGCCATAGCCGCTGAACCAGCCCCAGCCGCCGTCGCCGCATTGCATGTCGGTGAGACGTTTGACGCCATCGGTGACCATCTTGCGCACTTCGTCCTGATTGTAAACCGGATTTTGTTCCGGGTACTTTTTGCGCTGCCACTGCGCCGCACGTTTCGCCGGGTCGCCGAGTTCCTGGGCGTTCAAATTCGCATGCGCCTTTTCGAGCGCGGCGAGATCGACGCCGGAATCGATCAGCACCTTTTGCGTGATGACCGTCGGCAGGAACCGGTTGAGCGTCTGCTCGGTGCAGCCATACGGATAATCGGCCAGATACGGCAGCGCGTCGATCATCGCCCCGGCCAGCGTC
>JAVBQX010000285.1:0-13210 GCA_031548645.1 Thermoguttaceae bacterium | reverse complement strand
TTGCAGCGAGCCGCTCATTTCTTCGAGGGCGCAACTCACGTCGTAGGGCGAAAACAGCACGCGCCAGCGTCCGTCGAACGCAATCCCCTCCAGTTCCGGCGCGATCGGCACGTTGACCACCTCGGTGCGACGGCCTTCGACGCGTTGCGGCGTGCGCAGCGTCAGGGTCGGCAGATTGTAGCCGCCGCACGCGTCGGTCAATAGCGGGTCGTTGGGCGAAAGTTTCACCAGTTTCCGGTCGGGAAAGATTTTCGCCATCTCGCGCCGGAACGATTCGGTGAACGGTTTCGAGGAACAGATCGCGTTGACGAACAGGAAACCGCCGTTGTCGATGTAGCGCCGCAGGCGTTCTCGCTGCGGGTCGGTCAGTTCGATCGCGTTGCGGCCGTGCATGAACAGGATCGGGTGGTCGAAAATTTCGTCCTGGTCGAGCGTGATTTTCAGCGGGCGGACGTCGACCGGAATTTGCAGTTGCGTCGCGATCCGGTCGAGCAGTTTCGGGATCGCGCGCGGGGCGGCGTTCGCATTTCCCTGCTGGTCGAGCATCGCGACCTGGATCCGGTTGCCGCGGTCGTCGGCGTAGCCGTCGAGTTTCGCGCTCGCCGTCACGGGAACGTCGTACTTGTATCGCGGACTGCGGCCCGTCGCGTAGGCCAAAACGTTGAGGCCGATGCCGAGCGCGGCGTCGATCTGCTGCTGGATGCTTTCGGGATAGGGCTCGCCGCGTTGGTGAAAACGCTGGCATTCCCAGAGGCACGAAAGGGACGCGGGCACCGGTCGCACGGGATCGGTTCGCACGTTGCGAAACGGCGGCATGTACACGACGCTCGTGCGACAGCCGTAATCGATGCCCTCCAGCGGTCGCCGCATCAGTTCCTCGACCGGGACCGCGATTTCGATCGACCAGATCGGATGTTCCGGGGGCAGCGGACGCAATTCGTATTCGGGGTCGTCGTTGAAGACCTCGGCCATGAGTTGCCGGAACCCCGCGTCGAAGGAATCGTCTTCCGCGTTCGCCTCGGCGAAAATGAAGCCGCCGCCTTCGAGATAGCCGCGAAGATTGTCGGCCAGTTGCCGGCGCTGCTGCGGCGTGCCGGAAAGCAGGCTCTTGTTCCCGCACAGGAACAGCACCGGCGTCTGCAATAGGTCGTCGACCGTTGCGCGGCGGATGTCGATGACCTGCCACGACATTTCGAGCCGCCACCGGCGCTCGGCGAATTGCGTCAAGTGGTGCAGGTCGTTCGGGTGCAGCGTCCAGGTCGAATCGTCGGTGTATTGCCCCTTCGAGATGAGAATCGGGCGGCGTCCCTTCGCCAGGAACAGCAGCGAGTAGGCCGTCGCGATGTGGTCATAGGATTCGTTTTCGTTTGTTCCCTTCCAGTAATTGGCGACGGCCCCTTTTTTCTGCAACAGGGCTTGTGTGCCTTCACGGAACCAGTCGTGTTGCCCGATGAAACGAAGGGCCGAAAGACGCCCGACCCGTTCCAGGCCATACAGGTAATAGTAGTTCCAGGTACCCGGCCAGGTGGTGAAACGTCGCGTCAGCCAGTTGAGCCCTTTGGTGATTTTTTCTCCGAGCGGGTCCTCTTCCGGCTGGCAGCAGAAAATTTCACCGTCCTGCACGAAGGCCGAACGACTGCCGAACACGCCGTCGATCATGATCAAACCGGCCACGCCCGCGCTGGTCATCGTCAGCGTTCCTTCCGGATTGCCAAATTTCCGATAAAACCAGGAACCGTCGCTTTTCTGGCAGTTTTCCAGATACGTCCGGGCCGCCTGCCAGGTCTCCGGTTTGACCGTAGCGCCGGCGCGTTCGGCTTCGTACAGCCCGAGAATCGCGTATTGCGTATTCGAATTGTCCGGCACGCTGCCATTGATGAGATATTCCCAGCCGCCGTTGAATTCAGGCGTGCCGCTTCCCTTGATCTGCGCCGCTTCGAGCCACCGGACGTTGTCCCGGATTTGCGGCATGTCGCGTTCCGGGTCGGCCATCGCAAAAACCATCGTCTGCAGTGACACGTCATAGGTTTGGTTGATCCGGTCCGCCGAAAACGAACGCAGGTAGATCAGCGCCCGGTTGACCGCCGGGTCGTCCTTCGTCAGGCCGGCGCTCAGCAGCGAAAGCGTGCATAGGGCCGATGCCCCGCACAGGTGGCCGCCCCATTCCTCCCACGAGCCGTTCGGTTTTTGAATGTTTTTCAAGTAGCGGATCGCCCCGTCGATGGCCCCGCGCACCTCTTCCGGGTCAAGGTCCTGCGCCGTTGCGACGCTTGTTGGCGTCACCAGGCATCCCAGTGCCAATGCGAGCACAAAAAATACGTGCCTGATCTTCATGATAGCTCCTTGATTTCATCCGAAAAAACAACCTTCGCAATACAAACCGACATCAACACAGAGCCCGGAGCGTAAGCGACGGTTCAGCACCGGGCGCTGACGCTTCCGGCTCTGTGTTGACGTTGAATGCCATTACACTGGCGTCAAAACCTGCCGAACAGCACGAGGCACTGGTCGTCCGCCTGGGGGGCGTTGGCCGAAAACCGGCGGATCGAATCGATCAGGTTGCGACCGATCGCGTCGACCGTTTCGGCCCGTGGCGAGGCCAGCATTTCCTTGATGCGGGCCAGGTCGTAGGTTTGCCCTTCCATGTTCATCGCGTCGGTCAGCCCGTCGCTGTATACCGCGATCATCTGGCCCGGCGAGAGCGTAAAACTGAGCTGCTCGTAATTCGAAAGCGGCGACACGCCGAGCGGCAGCCCTTTCAGGTCGTCGGCGATTTCGCGCACGCGCGGCCGGTCGAGGTCGATCGTTTCGCCGTTGACGCAGACGTCGCAGAGCAGCGGCGGGTTGTGGCCAGCGTTGAGCATCGTGATCACGTGCGATTTCGTGTCGATCAGCGTCAGCAGGAAGGTGATGAAACGGCTGTCCCAGCGTTCCTCGCAGAAAATGGCGTTGAGCCGGTTCATCGCGGCGACCGGGGTCGATTCGGTGACCAGGCTGTAACGCACTTCGGAGGAAAGTTTGGCCATGAGCAGCGCGGCCGAAACGCCCTTGCCGGAAACGTCGCCCAGCGCGACGACGAGCCGCCCGTCGGGCAGCGCGATGTAATCGAAATAATCGCCCCCGAGATATTGGGCCGGCTGGTAATAGTCGAAAAAACCGTAATTTTCAACCTTCGGCGGCTGGATCGGCAGGAAGCCTTTCTGCACCTTGTGCGCGACGGACATCTCGCGTTCCATCGCGCGTTCCTGCGCGATCGCTTCGTAATAACGCATGTTTTCGTAACTGATCGCGATCTGGTGCGCGATGTTGACCAGCATGTCGAGGTCGTCCGAATCGAAACGCCGACCCGTCGAACGGGAGTCGAGCTGCACGATGCCGAACACGTTCTGGTTGAAATCGATCAGCGGCGTGACCATGATCGAACAAATTTGGAAATCGAGCAGGGTCTGGCTCCCCTCGAACCAGGAATCGCCGGACACGTCGTCGGAAAGGATGGCCACTTTCGTCGCGGCGGCCTTTTCGAGGGTCGAACGGCTGATGTGCAGCTTGTCGTCGACGAAATTCGGATCGCGGTGCTTGAAGGCCTGCAACGCGAACTGGTCCGTGTGCTCGTCTTTCAGAAAAAAGTAGGCGCAATCGGCGTTCGGGAAGAACTTGAGCAGGTTTTGCGTGAGTTTCGGCAAAGCCTCCTCCGCCTGAAAACCGAGGTTGCGGCCCAGGTCGATGAGCGCGCGGAATTTTTGTTCCCGCGAGGTCGATTTCGGTTGCCGAATGGCCGAGGCGGAAGCGGCGCCCTGCAATTCGACCGGAATTTGCGAGGTGATGTGCATCGGCTGGTGCAAGGGCGATTCGTCGAACAGGACCTGTCGCCCGCCGGTGTCGATGCGCGAATCGCTCGCCGTCGGGGGACGCTCGGCCGATTCGCTGTAAAAGACGAACTCAAGATCGCAGATGCGGATCACGTCGCCGTTAAACAGCGGCTGTTTCCGCTCGACCGGTTTGCCGTTGAGGTAGGTGCCGTTGCGACTGTGCAGGTCTTCGACGTAATAGCGGCTCTTGTTGCGCGAAATGCGCGCGTGTTCGCGGCTGACGGCCCCGTGATCAAGCACGACCTCGCAGTAGGGATGCCGCCCCAGAACCGTCGTCTCGAACAGCAGCGGAAAGGTTTCGTCCTGCAATAGCGAGTTTTTTTTTGCCCTGAGCTGTGCCATGTCCGCCCCGTGTTGGATTCTGTTTTTTGTATTCAACTTCACTCCCATTTTAGTGACATTTTCCCTTTTTGCCACTGAAAAACGGTAGCGCCGGGATAACTTTGCCGTTTTCAAAAGCCTGAGAAATCAGCAAAATGCCAAAAATCCCCCTTGGCTTGCTCATGTTTTTTTCGTATAGTCCTCTGTCATGCTGTCCGAATCACGAACGAATATCATCGACCCTACCCAAAGAAAAGAACCCATGGCGTTGGCTTTTCCTATAAAAAAACAGAAAGCGTACCCGATCGTTGCGGGGCTGTTGATGTTCGGCGTTTCGCTGGCCCTCGGATGTCACACAAACGACGGCAATTTGTTCAACCGGCCGTTTTTCGAGCCGAGAACCGACAATATTTCCGGCATTCTCAAGCCGACGGAACGCATAGAAATGATACGTCTGAAAGGTGAAAACGGTCGAAAAAGCGACCCGGAAGTGAAAAAAGAGCTGCTGGAACAGCTTCTGGAGGAATACGCCACCGCGCCCGATCCCCTTGTCCGACAGGAAGCTGTGACGGCGGCGGCAAAAATTTCCGCTTCATCGCAGGACGCGGACCAAAATGACGTTCACTTGAGTAAAGGCTTCGACTTGGTCAAATACGCCGCCATGAGGGATGATGACCCGTTCGTGCGGCGGGAAGCCTGTCGCGTCATCGCGAGTTGGCAGAAACAGGATTCAGCCATCGTTTTGCGTCACGTGGTCCGCAATGACGCCGATAAGGATGTGCAACTGCAAGCGGCGCAAAGTCTTGCCGCGTTTGACGACCGCGAAACCATCGAAACCTTGGGCAGTCTGCTCGACCACCGCCAACCGGCCGTGCGCTACGAGGCGATGCAATCGCTAAAAGTATGCACTAAACAGGATTACGGCAACAATATTCACCGCTGGAAACAGTATCTCAACGGCGAAACGCCCGACCCGGAATATGTTCCCAGCCTGGCCGAACGTCTCCGCTTCGGTCAGTTGCCGATGATTCATTGATAAATGCCTGATAATTTCAGTGTTTGCGTTTTGTCTCGATGATCGCGATCAGTATCAGTAGCAGCAGCACCTGTAGGAAAACGACCATCGCGCCGGTGAAACTTGTATGATAAAGCTGCACCGCCCCGAGGCAGCAGATCGTCGTCACGAGGTACACGACCCCGACCGCCTGCGGTTTGGTAAAGCCAAGTTCGACAAGGCGATGCGAAAAATGCGACTTGTCGCCGACAAAGGGGCTGCGTTTTTCTTTCAACCGGATCATGATGACGCTGAATGTGTCGTAGAGCGGCACGGCCAAAATGACAAACGGCACGAAAACCGTTTGCCGCGGCACGTCATAACCCGCAAAAGTTGCCGAAAGTGTCGACGTGGCAAGCAGATAGCCGATAAAATAGGCGCCGCAATCGCCCATGAACAGCCGGGCCGGCGGGCGGTTGTGCCGCAAAAATCCGAGCATGGCTCCAACCAGCAGCAGCAAAAAACCGCCGATGAACAGCTGAGGTTGGTTTGTCTCCGGGCTGGGGTTCGTCAGCATGATCAGGGCGAGAAAACCGGCGCAGATCGTCGCAATGCCGGCGGAAAGTCCGTCCATATTATCGAGCATATTGAACGAGTTGATCAGACCGACGATCCAAAATACGCTCAACCAATAGGTTAAGTACGGTGCGTCAATGAAAAGACTCGCCCGCCAGCCGAGGGCGACGATGGCCATGGCGACGAGAAACTGGACGCCGAGGCGGATTTTCCAACTCAGCCCGCGAAGATCGTCCCAAAGTCCGAGGAAGACGAGCACCGTTCCCAAACCAATTAACTGCCAGAGTTTAATTGATTGTTGCAGCAATCCGGGAAGATGAATTTCAATGTATTTCGGCAGCGGAAACATCGCCTGCCCATCGCTGCGGTCCCAAATCAGGAGCCATAACACGAGTTGCCCGACCGCCAGCGGGGCGACCACGCCCAGCCAGATGCCGAGGCCGCCATCGGTCGGCATGGGTTTTTCGTGAATTTTGCGATGCCCGGGATTGTCAATCAGCCCCCAACGCGGCCCGAAATCGCGGATCAGGCGGCCCAAGATGGTACTGATAATAAATCCCGCTACAAAAACCAATGTAAAACACAAGATCATGATAATGTTTTATTTCTGCAACAAGAAAATAAGTACGGAAACGATGAATGAAGTAAATCGGAGGCTTTTGCCCGTAGCGAAACGCAGTATATGGCCCCCCCGGCTTCCACCTTCAAGCTCCCACCTTCTGCCCTTCCTATTATAGTGACAAAATCGGCATTTCGGAAGTCAAAAAAGAATGTGGGATGTCTGGAGAGAATATAAAAAAACAATTGCACAATGTCATATTTTTGCTAAAATGGTGGCGATGACTCTGCGACCGATCATTATCACCTGACGCAACATTGTCAAGTATTTCAACTTAAGTGCAAACAGAGGAGATAACGAATGACCCGCCTTTTGACCGCCGGCCTTGTCGTGACGGCAATATTTTTTTCCACCCATGGGGCCATGGCCCAGGATTCCAAGCTCAACCCGATCCATACGCCCGGCATCGAATTTCTGAAAGACCCGGTTCCCGCCGCCGATTCGGAGGCGAAAACCGAAGCGGACATGAAACCGTACTCGGATACAATCACGGGCACGGATATCACGTTCAAAATGGTTCCGGTCAAGGGCGGCAAGTTTCTCATGGGCAGCCCTGACGACGAAGAGGGCCACGCAGACAGCGAAGGCCCACAGGTCGAAGTCGAAATCGCCCCGTTCTGGATGGAAGAGCATGAAGTCACTTGGGCCGAATTCCAGCAATTCCAGCAATATCTCCTCAAGGACAACCGCCCGAACAAGGAAAATTTGTCCGCTCGTGAACTCATCGTCGATGCGATGGGATGCCCGACGCCCGCTTATGACATCAGCTCGATCAGCTACTCGAAATCGAGCAAATCGGACCACCCGGCCAGCGGCATGTCGTATTATGCGGCCCAAACGTATTGCAAGTGGCTGACCGCCGCGACGGGCCGCTATTACCGCCTGCCGACCGAAGCGGAATGGGAATATGCCTGCCGCGCCGGTTCGCAAGCCGCTTTTTCCTTCGGCGATGACGCGGAAAAACTGGACGATTACGGCTGGTTCTTCGACAACGTCGAGGACGGTTACAACAAGGTCATGTCGAAAAAACCGAACGCATGGGGGCTTTATGACATGCACGGCAACGTCGCCGAATGGGTCCACGGCATATATGATGAAAAAGCCTATCAAAAATACCAGGACGGCGAAATCAAATCGCTGCTGATCAACCCCGAGTGGGAAACCGGCATGAAGGCCATGATGCACGTCGCCGCCGGAGCGGGGCACGTCGTCCGCGGCGGTTCCTGCGACCATTTCGCTGAAGAATGTCGAAGCGCCGCCCGCAAGGTTTCGGAACTCAACTGGAAGGAACAGGATCCCATGTTCCCCAAGAGCATCTGGTACTACACCGAAGCGCCGTACATCGGTTTTCGCGTCGTCCGGCCGCTTGACCCGCCGACAAACGCCGAAGAATGCAAGCAGTTCGAACCCGACCCCCGGGTATATGAAGAGTACAAGCTCCTCAATACCCGCGTTCAATAATCAAAATACTTTCGTGTCGGTTGTTTTTCGCCGACAAGTCTGATATAGTGAAGGTTATGCACAGTTCCCCGTTGCCGGTGGATTTGTGCATAACCGTTTGCGTCCTGCCGTACATACTGCCCTCTTTCGGCCCGGCGCCGGGGTATGCATGTCTGATAACCTTCAACCAATAGACATCTTTGGGAGTAATTGAACTTATGAAACAAAATGAATCTTCCCGTCGTGATTTCCTGAAAACTTCGGGCCTTGTCACCGCCGCGGGCGTCGGTCTTGCCAGCGGTTTGGGGATCGCCCGTTCGGCTCACGCACAGGGCACCGACCTGATCAAGGTCGCCCTGATCGGTTGCGGCGGTCGTGGTCGCGGCGCCGTCCAGGATCGTCTTGACGTGGGCGACAACATGAAACTCGTGGCCATCGCCGATGCTTTCGAGTCCAACGCGAAAAGCGCCGCCGCCGCGTTTACCGCGATGAACGACAATGAAAAATACAAGGGCAAAATCGACCTTGCTGACAATGTCTTCTCGGGATTCGACGCCTATAAAAAAGCGGTCGACTCCTGCGATCAGATCCTGATCGCCACGCCGCCGGGTTTCCGCCCCCTTCATTACGCCTATGCCGTCGACAAAGGCAAGCACGTCTTCATGGAAAAGCCGCTGGCCACCGACGCCGCAGGATTCCGTTCGCTCATGGCGTCCAACCAGAAAGCCAAGGACAAGGGAATCACCGTCGTCGTCGGCTTGCAGCGTCGTCACGGATTCGATTACAAGGAATGGATCGGCCGCATTCATGACGGCGCGATCGGCGACCTGTCCTACACCCGCGTTTACTGGAACGGCGGCGACATCTGGTTCCGCGACCGCAAACCGGGGGAAACGGAAATGGAATACCAGATGAAAAACTGGGATCACTTCGTGTGGCTCTGCGGCGACAACATTTGCGAACAGCACATCCACAACCTCGACGTGGGCAACTGGATCCACAGCAAGGGCGACGAAATGTGCCACCCGGTCAAGGCCTACGGCATGGGCGGACTTGCCACTCGCGACAAGAGCCCGAACAAACGTGAAAGCGAAATTTTCGACCATCACGCCGTCGAATTCGTTTACGAAGACGGTACCCGCATGATCAGCCAGTGCCGCCAGATCGACGGCACCTGGAGCAGCGTCAGCGAACACGTTCACGGCTCGAAAGGTTTCGGCGGCAACTGCTGGCTCGACTTCAAAGACGGCGGTCAGTGGCGTTATGAAGCCAAAGGCAGGAACGGCAACCACTTCCAGGTGGAACACGTCGACCAGGTAGACGCCATCCGCAACGGCAAGAAAATGCACGACGGTTGGTACGGCGCTCACGCCACGATGATTTCGATCATGGGGCGCATGGCCACCTACAGCGGCCGCGAGATCACATGGGATGAAGTCGTGGAAAAAGGCACCTCGCAATTCCCCTACGACAAGGAACTGACCTGGGACACCAACCCGCCGGTCATGCCGAACGAAGACGGCAAGTACGCCATCGCCATTCCCGGTCGTTTTAATCCCTACGCCGGTTAATGTTGAATCTTTTTCCGTGCCGCCGGAATCCGGAGCTTTCGCGAGGGACCGGCGGTCGTTTTCGTCGAATTCCGGCAGGACATGCGCAAGACCAGCAGCCGGAATGGAGCGTACGAGTTTTCCGTGATCTGTGATCACGGAATATGAATAACGAAATACCGTCATTACGGCGTTCCGCCGTCATTCCGGCTTTTATTGCATGAATCTGCAGATTCCCATCACTCGCCGAATTTTCGGGCCGAGGCTTCGGGGACGAGCACCGTAAAACGCTTTTCGAGCATCTCGATTTCGACGGGCAGTTTTCCGCCCGGATCGCCGTCAAGCTGATACGGCACATCGACGTCGGCGGTCAGGCGGTATTTTTTCGCCTGTCCGAGCCGCACGTCGGAAAGATGGCGGTGCATGCTGCCGCACTGTCCGAAGGCCGCGTATTTGAAGCCGTGCCAGAACGACTTGCCGTCGAAGACGCAGTGATCGAACAGCCCGTCGGTGCCGACCGCCTTGGGAACGAGCGGCAGCCCCCAGCCGTAACAGGGCAGGTTGAATACGAAGGCCCAGCGGCCATGATCAAGCGTGTACGCCGAACCCGGTGCCGCCGTGTCACGCCGCTGACCGTAAGCGCTTTCGTCGCCGCCTTCGAGCACTTCGACCCGGATTTCCGGGAAATCGTAGCTGCCGATCGTCCGCATGATCGGCTTGACGTAGCTCAGGTAGCTGATGTGGGCCCCTTTCTTCGCGCCGCTGCGATAGCGTTCTTCGCGATGATCATGCACCCGGCGCACGACGTCGGCGTCGAGCCCGCAACTGATCATGACAAGAAACAAACGCCCCGGTTCACGGGCCGCGTCTTCCCCCGCCGAATCTGTCGCAACGGGCGTGACCCGCCCGGCGTCAAGTTGCAGCAGGTGTCCGGCAGCGATCTGTTCGGCCAGTCGTTCGGGCGTGCGTCCGAGTTTGAGATATTTCGCGATCAGGTTGGCCGTCCCCGCCGAGAGCAGCGTCACCGGTAGACCGGGGCTTGTGCGATTGACCAGTTCGGCCGCCGTTCCGTCTCCGCCGACGCCGACCAAAGCGCGCAACATGCCGTCGCGGTGGGCCAGCTCCGCTTTTTCGGTGACTTCGGCCAGGTCGGTGGCCAGTTCCGCTTCAAATCGCATCCCGAGCAAACGGTCGCGCAGTTCTTCCGCCCGCAGCATGGGTGACGTGCGGCCCGCCTTGGGATTGACGGAAATGATCACTTTTTTCGCATCGGGGCCGACTCTCATGGGACTCTTTCATTCCGTGTTGACGGGGCATCGGTTTTTCGTTTTACACACCAAATTCCGGCAAAAGCGGTCAAATTGGCGTCTGAAACATTATGGTCCAATGAACCGTCGAATGAAAGAGGGGCGGAAACAAAATCCCGCGATTATCAGAAATCGGCACGCAAGAATGGAAGCCGGAATGGAGCGCAGTGTAATGACGGGATTCCTGCACAGCCGTCTCACCACCACTCGATATTCGTTTCGAGGGCGTGCTCCGGTTCGGCCGGCGTGTCGCGGTTGGCGAGGAAGATTTCCATGAAATCGTCGAAATGGCAGGTGAAAGCCCGGACAATGGCCGGATTGAAGCGGTGGCCCGCATCCTGTTCGATCATGAGTTTGACCACGTCCGGCGGGATTGCCTTTTTATAGACCCGGTGCGAGGTCAACGCGTCGAACACGTCGACGACCGAAACGATCTGGGCCGAAAGCGGGATGTCGAAACCGGACAGACTGTCGGGGTAGCCGGCCCCGTCAAAACGCTCGTGGTGGTGTCGCGCGATATCGATCGACATAGCCAGGAAACTGCTGTAACCGGAATGCAGCATTGCGGACTGGAGCGTTTGGGCCCCGATTTCGCTGTGCTGCTTCATGATCTCGAATTCCTCTTTCGAGAGCGGGCCCTGCTTCCCGAGAATGTGGTCGGGAATCGCGATTTTTCCGATGTCATGCAGCGGGCTGGCGTTGTAAATGTCGTCGATGAATTTCCGGTCGATTTCCGGGAAAATGCCCTGGCGGTACAATTCTTCGGCCAAAACGTGGCTGTAATCGCGGATGCGTTCGAGGTGCTGCCCCATGCCCGGGACGCGAGATTCGGCCAGCTTGGCGATGACGAAAACCGTCATATTGCGGGTCGCTTCGATTTCCTCCGATTTTTCGCGGACCAGGTCCTTCATGCGGTCGTGCTGCTGGTTGGCGTAAAAATGGGCCAGCCAAAGCCGCTCGATCTGCTGACGGCTGCGGGTCATGGCGCGAAGTTTTTCCTGCAATTCGCCAAGGTGGATCGGTTTGAGGAAATAATCGTCGGCCCCGCTGTTATAATAGTGTAAACGCGTCTCGACCTTCGCGTCGGAACACATGACCATGATCAGGGTGAAGTCGCCGAGCGGCGAATCCTTGACGCGACGGCAGAACTCCTCGACCGACATGTCGGGCAAAACATCGTTGACCAGCAAAATGTCCGGCGAAAAATCGACCATGTGACGCAGACATTCCTCGCCCGTCCCCAGGAGCATGACCTGGTGTTCGGTTCGCAAAGCGTCGGCGATTTGTTCGTTGCTTTTTAATGTGTTGTCAACAATCGTGATTCGCATAACTCTCGGCAGGAGGGTATTCTCCGATTTGGACTGCGGCGTCAGGTTGTTTGGAATCATGACCCGTATGGGCAAAATTCCAGCGATTCCTTATTTGGATAAATATAGGTTATTCCAGCCCTCACACGGCAATTTTTACATGGTTATTCTGGAAATATTTGTTCATATATTTGTTGAACGGAATACTTGAATAATCACACAAAAATGATTTTTCTTCGTCTTGTAGTCATGCCGGACGCGGATAATTTCCGTGACCGATTGACTACGATGGGACAAATCGGATAATTAATATGCAAACATATTCAGATACATTGATTTATGTTGCGAATTCATTTTATTTTTTGCTTCGTCTACTACGTGGTGAAAAATGCTTCATCCCATAATACCGTCCCAGAAAGCCTTTGCGTAAGGAAAATACATGCTCAAAATCACACTGCCCGATGGTTCCGTCCGCGAATATTCACATTCCGTTCGTCCTATTGACGTTGCCGCGGAAATCGGGGCCGGGTTGGCCAAGGCGACGCTCGGGGCGGTCATCGACGGCACGACCGCCGGTTGCGACACGCAACTCCCGAATTCGGGCGAGGTTGCGCTGCGTCTTTTGACGAAAAAAGACCCCGAATCGCTCGAAATCATGCGGCATTCGGCGGCGCATCTCATGGCCCGGGCGGTCATGCGGCTGTACAAAAATGTGCAACTTGCGTTCGGCCCGACCGTCGAAAACGGGTTTTACTACGATTTATGGACGGAAACGCCGCTTTCGGAGGAAGATTTTCCGAAAATTGAAGCGGAAATGAAAGCCCTCATCAAGGCCGACGAGGAATTCGAGCGAATTGAACTCTCGAAAGACGAAGCGGTCAAACTGTGCAAGGAAATGGGGCAAACGCTCAAGGTCGAACACCTGAGCGACGGGCTCGCGGAGCACGAAACCGTGTCGTTTTACCGTCAGGGGGAATTTCTCGACCTCTGCCGCGGGCCGCACATTCCGTCGCCGAAAGCAATTGGGGCATTCAAGCTGCTTTCGATTGCCGGGGCGTATTGGAAGGGTGACGCGAGCCGCCAACAGTTGCAGCGGCTTTATGCGACGGCGTTTTTCGACAAAAAGGAACTCGATGATTACCTGTTCCAGCTTGAAGAGGCGAAAAAACGGGACCACCGCGTTCTCGGCAAGCGGCACGAACTGTTTTTGATCGACCAGAAAGTCGG
>JAVBQX010000065.1:0-40006 GCA_031548645.1 Thermoguttaceae bacterium | reverse complement strand
GCTTGACACGACGGCGACGTTTTTTCCGCGTTTCGCCGCATCAATCGCCATCGCACATCGCGCCACCTCGCTTTTCATGCCCGTGGCGATCGTATCCTTGCCCTCAAGCAAAGGCGTAATCATTTGCAGGTACGGCGTGTACCCGGCAATCACATCGCAATGCAAAATGACGCTCTTCGCCTGCGGCGTCATGCAATCGTTGTTCCCGGGCCCGATCCCGACGGCGTAAATATCGGTCATTCGTTACTCTTTCGTTTCTGTTGAAAATACGAGATGCAAGAGTGTATAAAACGTTGGAAGCGATACGTGTTTTCAGGTCAAGAAATCAAGGTGCCCCCCGACTGAAAAAAGGATGCGAGCCGTAATGCCAACCATTGTAAATCATTGCCGCGAGACGCACAAGCGAGTCGTCGAATTGCGAAGGTTATGAAACCGAATCAACCCGTAAATCGCAATCCGGGAGCGCGGCGAGAAACTTCCGACCGTAATTCTTCGTGTGAATTCGCGGGTCGAGCACAACGATGATGCCGTGATCGGTTTTCGTGCGGATCAACCGGCCGAATCCCTGCTTGAATTTGAGAATCGCGCTGGGCAGTTGAAAGTCATAAAACGAATTTCCGCCCGAGGCTTCGATCGCTTCGAGCCGCGCTTCGACCAGCGGCTGACCCGGAACGAGAAAAGGCAGTTTCGTGATAATGACGTTTTGCAATGCGTCGCCCGGCACGTCGACGCCCTGCCAGAAACTGTCCGTGCCGAACAAAACGCTGCGCGGCGTTTCGCGAAATCGGGCCACCATCTGCGACCGCGGCATTCCCTCGCCCTGCACGAGCAGCGGCATGTCGCGACCGGCCAGCCAGGGCAGCATCGCGGCGGCCGATTTTTTGAGTTGAGAATAACTGGTGAACAGCACGAACGCGTGCCCGTCCGTTTCAGCAAGATAACGCCGCAACATGGCGCCGAGTTGTTTCTGATGTTCGCGTTCCGGAGCGTCGGGCGGCAACATGCCCTTGACCATGACGAGCGTCGCCTGACGTTTGTAATCGAAGGGACTGCCGACCATGCCGGTTTGCACGTCGCTCAGTCCGACCCGCGATTTGAAAAACAGGAACGGGTTGCCGTTATCATTGCCGGGCATGTCCCGCGCGTTGAAACGTTCGAGGTTTTGCCGCTGATCGCCGGTCGAAAGCGTCGCGCTGGTCATCGTCACCGAGGGCACGACGTTGAAAAGAAATTCGCGGAGGATCGGCCCGACGTTAACCGGGGCCGCTTCGAGCGTGACACGACTGTAGCCACGTTGCGTGGTCGTTTTTTCAATCCAATACACGAGCGAATCGTCCGACTGTTCGAGCCAGGTGTTGACGGTCTGCCCCATCGTGACGACGCGGTTGCGGGCCGCGGTCATTTCCTGCCGCAAATCGCGGTCTTCGATTTTGTCGATGCAATCGCGAAGCCTGTTCGAGAGTTTCCGCAACCCTTCGCCGAGCGGGTTGGGCACGATGTTCGGCTCATGCACGCGACCGTTGCCGCCTGGCCGCTCGGCCAGCCATTGCCCGATGTCCTCGAAAAGGCTGGCCACCCGAATCCGGCATTCGAACACGGCCTCAAGCGACGGCTCGTGCGCGACCTGGGCCAGCAGTCCGCGGCCTTTTCGATCGCTGTACAGCTTGTTGAGCAGGTAGTCGACCTGCCCCTGCGTGACGGTGAGGCCGAGGTGGTCGGCGGCTGCCTGTTCCATCGTGTGCGCTTCGTCGAACACGAGTGCGTCGTACACGGGCAGGATGTTGCCGCCCTGTCGGCGAACGGCCAGGTCGCTGAACAGGATCGCGTGATTGACGATGAGCAGTTGCGCGTTGGCGATGCGTCTGCGCGCCCGCTGGTAGAAACAGGTGCGTTCAAACTTGCAAGCCTTGCCGGGACAATTGCCCATTTCGCAACAGACGTCGTCCCAAACGTCGGGCCGCGGCTGCGGGGAAAGGTCGGACAGCGAGCCATCCGAAGTCGCTTTCGCCCATTGGTTGACACGGATCAGTTCGGCAAGGTCTTCGTCGGCGATTAGCGTCATCGCGCGTTTGGCCGCGTTTTCCAGCCGTCGCAGGCACAGGTAATTCGAACGCCCCTTGACCAGCACGGCGCTGAATTCGTAGGGCAGAATCGCGTTGAGAAACGGAATGTCCTTCGCGATCAACTGTTCCTGCAAGCTGATCGTGTGCGTCGAAACGTCGCCGCGGGGGACGCCTTTCGTTCGCGTTTTTTCGAGTTCGGCCAGTTCGTCGAGGTCGGCGTTGATCGCGTCGAGATCGGGCGGCGTCTTCTTGCCGTCACGGTTTCCGTCGCCGATTTTGCCGCGTTTTTCGGCACGCAACTGTTCTTCGACCACGTATAAAATCGCCGGCACGAGATAGGCGAAACTTTTCCCGACGCCGGTTCCGGCCTCGACGGCGAGATGCTTCCCGGCGCGGATCGCCTTTTCAACCGCCCCGGCCATGTCGAGTTGTTCCTGCCGGTGTTCGTAATTCGGCAAACGCCGGGCGATCACCCCGTCGGGACCGAGTACCTCTTGAACCGATAGCATGGGAATGTGCCGCGTTTCTCCGTAATATTTTGAACAAAAACAGGTTTTGTCAAGCACAATAATGATAATCCGTCTTCCGCAAAACGCAATCCCACATCGCTTGAGCGAGGATGATCGCCATGCCCGGCGCACAAAAAAACGCAACCGGTCGAATGCCCGTGTGTGGGAACAAAACCGGTTACGCTGTTGGTTTAAACAAACGGCGGCGATCAATCAACCTTCGATTTTCATGATTTTGACCTTGGTGTAAATCTGGCGATGCCCCACCTTTTTACGGGAATTTTTGCGCCGGCGGAACCAGCGGATGGTCAGTTTCTCACCTTGCGTGTCCCCAAGCACCAGGGCCGTGACTTTCGCCCCGCTGACGGTCGGCTGGCCGATTCTGGCGCCGTTTTCCGAGCTGACCAGGAGCACTTTTTCAAACGTCACTTCGGCGTTCGGCTCCCATTCTTCGCGGAAATCGACGACGACTTCCTGTCCTTCCTCGACTTTGAACTGGCGACCGCCATCTTCAAAAATTGCGTACATTTTCTAAACTTTCAAAAAGTTGGTAATTGGGAAATGCCATTGGCCCGACCGTCATTGAAGACGGCGACATGCCAACCGCCCGAACAGCGCGTCGGACGGTCGCGGACCGGAAAGGGTGCGAGGCAATCAAAAATCTTGATTTTCACCGTGCATAAAACACAACCTGCAACCGCTTCAACTTTTAGCGTACAAAATTCGCCTGTCACTGATCCGTCCGGACTCAAGCACGGCCGATCACCACAAGCAAAGCGTAAACCGCGTATTATCGCTGTTTTGGGCGGGATTTCAAGGAGTCCTCCCGGGAAAAAGCGACCGGCTGGCCCATGACGTCGAAGCATTCGACCGAAAGGTGTTCCGGCCAGATGTCGGGTGTGCCCTTGATCGTGATTTCGACGTTGCCATCACGTTCCACTTTGGCCAGTTCGATGCGTTTCTTGTTGTTGAGGTGTTCCGCAACCTCTTCGACGACCGAAATCCGAATCGTCCTGATTTCGTCACGGCTTGACGCAAGGATAAGCGTCCGAAAGACTTCGAGCGCCATACTTTCGACCGATTTGACGACGCCACTGCCGTGACAGCAGGGACATTCAATATAGACACTTCGCTTGAGACTGGGGCGAACCCGCTGCCGGGTCATTTCAATCAGGCCGAAAGGACTGGTACGCAGGATTTTCGTACGTGCACGATCCCGCTTGACGGCGTTGCGCAATTCCCGCTCGACCGCTCGGCGGTGGGCCTCGCGACGCATGTCGATAAAGTCGTTGACGATCACGCCGCCGAGATCGCGCAGCCGCAACTGACGGGCGATTTCCCGTGCGGCAATCATGTTGATCTGGAACGCGGTTTCTTCGGCATTGTTTTCATCCGTCCGGAAATTCCCGCTGTTAACATCAATTGCGACAAGGGCTTCCGACTGGTCAATGACGATCGAACCCCCCTTTGCGAGCGGTACACGTCGTTGATTCATGTGTGCGATTTCCGGATCAAGGCCGCTTTTGAAGAAAATCGGTTCTTTGTCGTCGAAAAGGCGGATCCGGTCGACGTAACGCGGCATCATGACCTGCATAAACTCTTTCGCCCGTTCGTAGGCGGCCGCTTCGTCGATGACGATCGAATCAATGTCGCTGGTGAAAATATCGCGAATCGTTCGGATGATCATGTCGCTTTCTTCGTAAATGTCGATCGGGGCCGACATTTTTTTGATTCGCGTAACGATGACGTTCCAAAGTCGCAGCAAATAGGCCAAATCGCGGGCGAGTTCCTTTCGTGTCCGGTCCGCCCCGGCCGTGCGGACGATAAACCCAAGTCCCTTCGGCGGCTTGAGTTCGTGCATGATGTCCCGCAGCTTCCGTCGCACGTCTTCGTCTTCAATCTTTCGCGAAACACCGACGCGGCCCAGCGAAGGCATCAGCACCAGATAGCGCCCCGGAATACTGATGTAGGTCGAAAGAGTCGGACCTTTCGTGCCGAGGCCTTCCTTGATAACCTGTACGAGAATCTCGTCGCCGCGTTTGAAAACGTCCTGAATCGGCGGCTTGACCCGTGGGCGACCATAGCCGAAGTCGTCGTCATGATGATGGTTGCGACCGCCGCGACGGTCGTTCGGCTGCGGTTTGAGGTGATCGGTGAAACCTGCCTGTTTGAAATAGTGGGGTTCAACATCGCTGATGTGCAGAAATCCGTTGCGACCGACGCCGAAATCGACGAACGCCGCCTGAATGCTCGGCTCGATGTTGACGACTACGCCTTTGTAGATGTTGCCGACGTAATTTTCGTGATTGGTCCGCTCGACGTAAAGTTCTTCAAGACGGCCGTTTTCGACAACGGCGATCCGGCATTCCTCCGGCTGACGCACGTTGATCAGCATTTCCTGTGTCATATATGCCCTGACATTTCCTAACGGCAAGGGCGAGTTGTGTTTCAGTCTGTCGCGATTTCCGGCGCGGAAAGCAGGACTTTCGTGCGGAGCGGAAATATTGTATGAAACAATTCATCCCGAAGGTCAAGCACGTCAAGCACTTCGCGAAACCCCGCATCGGCCCCGGCCGTTGCGGCCAGTTCCATTTGCAGTCGATTGCCGTGCAGTGTCATACTACTGACCGCCGCCCGAACGTCGACCGGTTTTCCGTTGTGTTTGACCACCATGACGGACGATTCCGCAAGAAACGATGCCAGCCTTTGCGCGGTCGCATCGACCAGCGCGGCGGGAATCGTCATCTCGAAAACGGAGGCCGTATGTGCGGCTTTTTTGCGTCCCGTCTGCACCGCTTTCGCGGAGAGGAAGGTCAGCCCGGGCACGGACGCCCCGTTGAGCCGCAGCAAAACTTCATCCGGTACAAGAGGTTCGGTCAAATCCAACTCGACGACTTCTTCCTCGCCCGCGACGCCAAGGGCCAACGCGGAGGGAAAGCTCATGCGGACTTTCGGGTGAAATCCCTCGCTCATCGATACCGGAAGTTGCGAACGACGCAGCAACCGCTCCATCGCACGCAACAGGTCGCGGTGACCAATGTAGCGTAGATTTCCAGACTTACTGAAACGTATTTGCACTCGATGTCGAACCACTACGTTCGATCATGCCAGACACTGCCGAAGTGTCGGGCCCTTTCCTTATATAATTCTTTGCCCGGACGACCTTTTTTCGCATGGGGCGGTTTCTGCCACAGCAAAAAACAAACAAGGGTAAACGACCCTTGCCGAGACCTCAAAACCCAATCGGGGCCATGAGCGTCCCCCCGTTTTCCGACGAAAATCGCCATTTCCGGGTCAAGAAGGATTGATTTGTGATGGGCCTCTTCTCAAAAACCTGCCGTTTGGCGGGCACATTCTCGAAAAAACGCCAATAAATTCGTATAACGAAACTTGCGACTGGTCTATTTTTAACAATTATTTAATACAGTAATTTTACTATACTATTAGAACAAAAATCGCGAGTCCGGTCAAGTGGAGGAGCTAAGCAATGACTGTCACCGTTACGGATGAAATCTATTGTCGAATTTGATGGGCACCCGGTAACAAGCTCAATATTCTTGGGTGTTCAGCTTATGTTTTGGCTCCTAACTCCCACAAAGCGAGTAGTTGCCAATTTCACACAAACCAACCGTCCGTCCAGATGTCATGAAGGGTGGTGGTTTATTTCCTTCCTAATTCTCATCGTTACCAAAATAGAAATTTGCATCATTTATCTTTTTTTCTGATGAAAATGGGTGTTTGGCGCAAAAAATATTTGCAAATTTATCTTTTTTGTTTTTTTGCCATCTCCCGGAAAGCTAATATTCTGCGCATGGTTCGTGAAGCCTGTTGAAAACATTAGGTAAAATAGGCAAAAAAGAAAAGGCCATGGCTCTTGCGATCTTGATTTTCAATACAAATTGATTATCATGATTATAGGATATGCGATGTATTTGACTGCAAAAGGTGCTTATTCTGAGCCGCTTGAAAATTTCGTCGCAATGTTTTGTGGGAATTTCAAACTGGTGGTGGAATTAAGCGGTAGATTCCTGTGCAAAGTACACACCCAACCTGTCGTTCTGAAATGAACATGGGGGAGAAAATGACGAAAACAACTTTGAAAACAACTGCAAAAATTATTTTATTGAGTACGGCTATTGTCATTTGTACAAAAGCCGGTTCGAGTATGGCCCAGGTTTGCTGCGAGGACAATATCGGGCTCACCACGGTCACCGAGCGCCCCGTCGTGGTTCAGCGCCCTGTGACGCCCGTCATCGTACAACGTCCGGTTGTGGAATTCGCGCCGGTGGCACCGTCCAGCCTGACCTACACGGCGGCATATCCCGCGGCCGAGACCGTACTCAACACTTACAAAATCGAAAATGAAACCGTTTATCGTGTTGAGCAGCAAACCCGGACCCGCCAGGTCTGGGACGATGAAATCCGCGAACGGCGGTATACCGTATACCGTCAGGTCCCCGAAACCACGATCAAACAGGAAATTTACAAGGTTCTCAAGCCGACATGGACGACGGAATATCGCGACACGAGTTACGATGTCATACGGAACGTCCCGGAAACCTCGGTGCGGGAAGAACGCTACACGGTGAGCCGCCCGGTCTGGGAAACCGCCGAGCGGGACGTTTGGCAGACGGTGCGCCGTCCGGTGCAGGAAACCTATATGCAGGAGCGGCAATACGTCGTCAATCGCCCCGTGACGAATTACCAGACGGAACTGGTCGACCGCGGACAATACGTGAATTACACGGCCGTTGAGCCGGGCCGCAGCTACAATCGCCTGGCCTGGCAGCGCGGCGGCACCTACGTTGACCCGATCACCGGGGCCGCGCGTCGTCAATTGCCCGGGCTGTATTGGACGCCCATGCAGGGCGATGCCAAACTCCGTCAGGAAACCGTTTATCAGCCGAATCTTGTGCAGCAAGTGACGCCGGTGACGACCCTCGTGCCGGAAACGGTGGTGGAACAGGTTCCGACCACCCGGCTGACCTATCAGGAGGAACGCGTGCTCAAGAAGGAACCGTACCAGGTCATGCGCATGGTGCAGGAAGAACGCGTGAGACAGATTCCTGAAACCAAGGTACGACAGGTGGTCGAACGCGTGCAGCAGACGACGCCCGTGCAGGTGTACCGTTTGGAAAGCCAGGAAGTGGCCCGCGATATTCCCGTGACGAGCTACAAAACCGTCGGTGAAGAACGGGTGGAACAATACACGGTAAAAGTGCCGCGAATTGAGCAGATCGTTGAAACCGTGCAAAAGCCGTACACGGTGCAAAAACGCATCCCGCTGGACCAATTCGGCAATCCGACCACACTTGACCGCGGCGTTCCCACGATGGCGCCGTTGACAACGCAACCAGCCTCGACGCCGGATATGGGTTATGTTCCACCGGCAGGTGCTGACGGAACGGCGGCGGGTGCGGGCAGCAGTTCGAATCGTACTTACGCCGGCGAACAGGTCAATGCAAGTGGCGGTACCGGCGCTCAAAACGGCGGCTCGAAAGATCCAGCCGATACTCCGCCCGCCATTCCGCAACGTGACGGCAAACCGGCCGGCAATCAAATGGATCTCGGCAGCGACAACCCAAGAACCTGAGGTGTTGTAGGCAAAATAGAGAGGGTTTTTTCAACCCTCATGTTTTTACCGGATGGAATATGGCGGTTCCCGCGAGTTGGGATATAATGAGGGGTTGATTTTTTAACAACCACCGCTCATTGATATTCGTATGATAACCGCCAACCATTCGGCCTCCGACATCATCGTCAAGGGTGCCCGCGAACATAATCTGCGCGACGTCGAGCTTCGGCTGCCGCGAAACCAGTTGATTTGCTTTACCGGCGTGAGCGGGAGCGGGAAAAGTTCGCTCGCGTTCGACACCCTGTACGCCGAGGGACAGCGGCGGTACATCGAAAGCCTGTCGAGCTTCGCGCGGCAGTTTCTGGGACAGCTCCCCAAGCCGGACGTCGACCAGATTTCCGGGCTCAGCCCGTCGATTTCGATCTCGCAAAAGGCCGGCGGGCAGAACACCCGGTCGACGGTCGGCACGATCACCGAAATTTACGATTTTTTGCGCGTGCTGTACGCCCGGGTCGCGACCGGTTATTGCTACGAATGCGGCAAACTGATTTCGGCGCAAACACGGCAGCAGATCATCGACCGCATCGAAATGCTGCCGGAAAAAACGAAGTTTCTCATTCTCGCCCCGGTCATTCGCGGGCAAAAGGGGGAACACAAGGACCTGTTCGCCGACCTGTTGAAAAAAGGGTTCATCCGCGCCCGGGTCGACGGCCAGATTGTGCGTCTCACGCAAGACCTCCGGCTCGACCGCCAGATGCGGCATAATATTGAAGTCGTGGTCGACCGCCTCGTGCAGACCGGCCCGACCAACCGCCAGCGGCTTTCCGAAGCGGTCGAACGGGCCCTCATGCTCGGCGATGGGCATCTCATCGTGACCTTGAATTACGATGAAAACCCCGATAACACCGTCCCCGACATAACGCTTTCCGCGCATTATGCCTGCACCGATTGCGGGATCAGTTTCGAGCCGCCGAGTCCGCAGATGTTCAGCTTCAACTCGCCGCAGGGGATGTGCCCGAAATGTGACGGGCTGGGGGATGTGCATTCGTTCGACCCCGCGCTGCTCGTGCCCGACCCGTCGAAAAGTTTTCAGCAAGGGTGCGTCGAACCGATCGGCAAGTGGCGCGACATGGGGCGTTGGCGGCGGCACATTTTCAACGGCGTCGCCGAATGGCTCGAACGAAAACACGAATTCCCGAAAAGTTACTGCCTCGAAACGGCGTGGGAGGAACTCGACCGGAAAGTGCGCGACGCCCTGCTCTGGGGGACAGGAGAAAATCACATCACTTTTACGTGGCGCAACGGCCCCAGCGGGCACAAATGGGGCGGCACCTTCGAGGGGATCATCCCGCGCATGATGACGCAGTTCCGCGAAACGAAAAGCAAAATGCAACGGATCGCGATGGAAAAATATATGAACGTCATCCCCTGCGAATCGTGTTACGGCCAGCGGCTCAACCGCCAGGCCCGGGCGTTCAAAATCGAAACGGCGTCCGACGCCGCGGTCTTTCGCGGGAAGAAAAATCTGTCGCTTCCGGAAGTCTGCAATTTGCAGGTGACCGATTGCGCGGAATTTTTCTCAAAATTGAACCTTTCCGAATCGGGCAGCAAAATCGCCGTCGAAGCGCTCAAGGAAATCCGCAGCCGGCTCGGTTTTCTCGTCAACGTCGGGCTTGATTACCTGTCGCTCGGTCGCACGGCCCCGACGCTTTCGGGCGGCGAACTGCAACGCATCCGGCTGGCCGGGCAGATCGGCAGCGGACTGGTCGGCGTTTTGTACATTTTGGACGAACCGTCGATCGGGCTGCATCCCCGCGACAACGACCGGCTGCTCGAAACGCTGCAAAAACTGCGTGACCAGGGCAACACCGTCGTCGTGGTCGAGCATGACGAGGAAACGATGCGGGCGGCCGATTACATCGTCGATTTCGGGCCCGGCCCCGGCGTACACGGCGGAAACATCGTCGCGGCGGGCGGCGTCGACCAGGTGCTGAAGAACCCCGCGAGTCTCACCGGAAAATTTTTGAGCGGCGAGGAAAAAATCGAAATCCCGGAAACGCGCCGCCCCGGTTCCGGCAAAAAACTCGTCGTGCGCGGCGCGACGCACAACAATCTCAAGAACATCGACATCGAAGTGCCGCTCGGCAAATTCGTTTGCGTCACCGGCGTCAGCGGCAGCGGAAAAAGCTCGTTCGTCAACGACATTCTCGTCGAGGCCCTGATGCGCGACCTCAACGGCGGGCTCGGCACGCCGGGAGCGCTTAAATCGATGGGCGGCCTTGAGCATCTCGACAAAATGATTTCCATCGACCAGTCGCCGATCGGGCGCACGCCGCGGTCGAACCCGGCGACGTACATCAAGCTGTTCGACGAAATCCGCAAGCTGTTTTCCGAATTGCCCGAGGCACGCGCGAAAGGTTTCGCACCGGGACGGTTCAGTTTCAACGTCGCGGGCGGCCGATGCGAGGCATGCGAGGGAAACGGGGCCCAAAAGCTTGAAATGGACTTTCTCGCCGACATCTGGGTCACCGGCCCAGTCTGCCAGGGACACCGCTTCAATCTTGACACGCTGTCCGTCAAATTCAAGGGAAAATCGATCAACCAGGTGCTTGAAATGGACGTCGAGTCGGCCCTCGAACATTTCGCGAACATCCCGAAAATCAAGCACAAACTCGAAACGCTCGCCGACGTCGGGCTTGGTTACATGAAGATCGGGCAGCCCAGCCCGACGCTTTCCGGCGGCGAGGCCCAGCGAATCAAACTCGCCCGCGAACTGGTCAAAAAGAGCACCGGGCAAACGCTTTACCTGCTCGACGAACCGACGACCGGACTGCATTTCGCCGACATCAAGCTGCTGCTCAAGGTGCTGCACGATTTCGTCGACGCGGGCAACACGGTGCTGGTCGTCGAACACAACCTCGACGTGATCAAGACCGCCGACTGGATCATCGACCTCGGCCCGGAAGGCGGTGCAGCCGGTGGGAGAATCGTCGCGACGGGAACGCCGGAAGAGGTGGCCTTGTGTGCGGGTTCTCACACGGGGGGCGCTCTTGCGAAGTGTGGAGTGTGGAGCGGGGAAAAGTGTGGAGTGTGGAGTGTGGAGTGTGGAGTTAAGGGGAGGAAGAATAATTCCAAAACCGATGACCTTTCCGCCAAATCAACTCCAAACTCCAAACTCCAAACTCCAAACCCCAATGTAACTCCACACTCCACACTCCACACTCCACACTCACCGTGCATCACGGTGAAAAATGCGGAAGAGCACAACCTAAAAGCCGTTTCGGTCGAGATTCCGCGGGATCGGATGACGGTTTGTTGCGGGCCGAGCGGGTCGGGGAAATCGTCGCTCGCGATGGACACCGTGTATGCCGAGGGGCAACGGCGCTACGTCGAAAGCCTGTCGAGTTACGCGCGGCAGTTCGTCGGGCAGATGCAAAAACCGAAAGTCGATCACATCGAAGGGCTGTCACCGGCCATTGCCATTGAGCAGAAGGCGGCCAGTCATTCGCCGCGTTCGACGGTCGGCACCGTCACCGAAATCCACGATTATCTGCGTGTGCTGTTCGCCCGGCTCGGGCAGCCGTATTGCCCCGAATGCGACGTGCCGATCGGGACGCAAACGCTTGACGAAATCGTCGCCAAGGTGATGCAACACCCGGCGGAAACGCGGCTGCTCATCGCCGCGCCGCTCGCGATTGAGGTCGGGCATCAATACGACGAACTCTGGAACCGGCTCCGCACCAGCGGCTACAATCGTGTGCGCATCGACGGGACGAGTTACACGCTCGACGAAGTGCCGGAAATCGACCGGCGCAGGCGGCACCAGGTCGAAGTGATCGTCGACCGAATCGTCATACACGCCGACAGCAACGCGCGCTCGCGCATTTCGGACAGCATCGAAACGGCCCTCGAACTGGGCGGCGGAATCATGCACGCGGTGGTCGTCGACAACGACCGCGATGAGCCGCGTTGGAAATCGCATCGGCACAGCCGCCATCTGGCCTGCGAAAAGTGCGGGCGGAGTTTCGAGCCGCTGACGCCGAACCATTTTTCGTTCAATTCGCCGCTCGGCTGGTGCCCGCACTGCGAGGGGCTCGGCGTGCAGACCGGGGCCAACCCGACATTATTTTTGCACGACCCGAAACTGACGCTCGAACAGGGCGCCGTCAAACTCTGGCCCGACATGCACGCCCCGCTCGCCGCCGCGATGCTCAGCAGCTTCGGCAAATCGACCGGCGTCCCGCTCGACGTGCCGTTCGAGCAACTCGACGCAAGACACAAACGCGTGATCTTTCACGGAACGGGGGAGCAGTGGTTTGAGTGTGGAGTGTGGAGTGTGGAGTGTGGAGTTAAGGGAGAGAAAGACAACTCCAAACTTCAATCTTCAGATTCCAAACTATCCGCCACAAACCCCAAACGCAAAATTTCACCCCCCGAATCCGCTCCCCAACTCCACACTCCACACTCCACACTCCACACTACTGCGCACCTCCACACTGCAAGCTTTAGCTTCCAATACAAGGGACTTTACCCCGCGCTCGAAGAGGCGTCGCGACTGGTGCCGTCATTGCGGGGGAAGCTGGAATACATGGTCGACGAGGTCGAATGTTCCGTCTGTCTGGGGAGCCGTTACCGGGACGACGTCGCGGCGGTGCGGTTCATGAAACTGACGATGGACCAGATGTGCCGCCAGCCGCTGGGGCAGCTTTTGCCGATGATCGAAGCGTGGCACCCGAACGAAACGGAAAAAAAGGTCGCCGGCGATCTGCTCGACGAAGTGCGGCACCGGCTGCGGTTTTTGATCGACGTGGGTCTTGATTATCTGACGCTCGCGCGGCCGGCTCCGTCGCTTTCGGGCGGCGAAACGCAGCGGATTCGATTGGCGGCCCAGATCGGCAGCGGATTGGTCGGCGTTTTGTACGTGCTCGACGAACCGACGATCGGGCTGCACCCGCGGGACAACACGCGGCTTGTCGGGGCGCTCAAAAAACTGCGCGACCTCGGCAATACGCTGCTGCTTGTCGAGCATGACAAGGAAGTGATCGAAAACGCCGACATGTTACTTGATTTCGGCCCGAAAGCGGGGCGTTTCGGCGGGGAAGTGGTCGCCAGCGGCACGCCGGAAACCGTCATGAAAAAACGGGGCAGCGTCACCGGCCCGTACCTTTCCGGCAAGAAAGCGATTCCCGTCCCGACCAACCGGCGGATGGGATGATGCCGTCAGGCGGCTTTGCGATGATTCGTCGTTCCGGGAAAGACGCCGGTGATGATATCAGGTTCCTCGTCAAGTTGATACGGTTCGAAATCCTCTGTCACTTGATTCGTGATCGGCAAGATGTCGCGCGTTAGCGAAGGGTCGATTTCGCCGGAAAACGCGCCGGCCATTCTGCCCGCGATGAGTTGCAGCATTCGCAGGGAGGGAAAATTCCGGGTCGCTTCGGAAATTACGGTTTTCCTGTGACGGTTTGCGTTCAGCCGACTATCGCCCCGATGTCGCCACAGGCGATAAAGCTGTTCGCTTTGCTTTGCCTGTTCAAATGGTGAAACGAACATTTTTTGCATCATCGCGACAGACAGGCGGACTGTCGGCGAAATTACGGTCGCCATGTTCGCAAGTTCCGCGGCCAGGCAAAAATCGGCATAGGCCATTTGCAATCCCAGCGCGGGATGCAATCCGCCTCGCTGGCGAAGAATCGACGTCCGAAAAAACGCCCCGGCTCGATGCGGAACCAGGCAGGCCCCCTTCGGAACGGGTCGGGCATACTTGTGATTTCGAACCGTTCCGGCAGGGTGACAGATGATTCCGCAGGAAAACACGCGATCCGGTCGTTCGGCGCCAACAATCTCCGGCACGGTAACGGCAACCGAACGGTTTTCGAATGCCGTCTCGATTTCGGAAAGGTCACTATTTTCCCATTTGGTGCCCGGGAAAAGAACGCATATGATGGGCGATTTTGCCGCCTCGATTCCCGCGTTGACGCAACGGGTCACCGATTTTTCCTTTGCAAGTGACACAAACGTTACTTCTTCATCGGACAGGTGATACGGATCACGATAGCTGCCGTCTGAAACGACGATCACCTGGGTATCTTCGACGCGATTTTCAAGTATGGAAAGAAGTGTTTCTTCCAAAAAACGGCTTTCTACACAACCTGAAAACGGAATAATGAACGTCAATTGTGGCACTTTTTCACACCAACTTCAAAGACCGTTGGGTCCAATAGCGAGAACAGTATAAATTAGGAACGCGGAAAAATATTGAAATCACCAAAAACAAACACCGTATCACAATATAGAAAGACTGCAGTGTTTGCGAATTATGCGGATAATATAACAAAAAAGACGAAACAACGGCCCATATCTTAAATCCATGACTAATCCCCTAATTATTTCGGCCCATCCCATGCCCGACTTCAATGGAAATGGCACGAAATCGTCCCAAGTTTTCCTATCGCCTCGTTCGGTACTTTTTTTCTGACGTTCACCTGATAGAATAAACGGTTGCGAAATGGCATATTGATGATTGCATTCGGAAACCTCATTTTATCCGCGGCAGCAACAGAATAATGACTGATTTGAATACAGAAAACGGCGTCGCTCCGGTCATGGCGGAAATCCATCATATCCAGCGACAGCTTTCCGACTTGAACTCACGTTTGCAGCGAGGGCCGAAAATGCTTCAAGTGCAAGAAGATGCGGCGAATCGCATTCATGCCAGACTGGAACAGGTGCGGGCGGAATACCACCAACTGTCCCAAGCGGCAAAATTCAAGGAAGAGCAACTGGCCCAAAGTGAGGCGGCTCTCAACCGCAGGAAATCCCAAATGCAGGAGGCTAAAAACAACAAGGAATTTCAGGCTCTCAAGCTGCAAATTCAGGCCGATGAGGCGGCCAACGGTCTTATGGCCGACGAGGCATTGGAAGCGTTGGAAAAGGCAGAGAAATTTGCTCCGAATATCGAATCCATTGATCGGGAGTTCCTGGCGGCAAAGGAATTGCTGAAAAAAACGCAAATGTCATTCGCGGAAGAATCGCCAATGATTGAAGCGGATATCGTTCGCTGTACTGGTCGATTGGAAGAATCGGAAATCAAGCTGCCGAGAGAATTTCGGGACATTTATTCGCGTCTTGCCCGCTCTATGGGCGGTGAACAAGCCCTTGCTCCGATTTACGATCAAAAATTTTGCGGTGGGTGTCGACAATTGATTCCGATCAATTTCATCGCGCAAGTCATTCATGGCAAACCTGTTACATGCAAATCCTGCGGCCGATTATTGTACACACCAGAAGGTTTTTCGGTGAAATAGTATTTTTAAACGGTAGTCCGTAAGGAGAACTCAATCCGTGTCGGAAATTGAACAGAAATGCCAGCGTATCCAGCTCATATTATCTGATGTCGATGGCGTATTAACTGACGGAACGATTTGGTACGATAACCAAGGTATTGAATCCAAATCGTTTCACGCCCGCGATGGCATGGGCATCCGATTTTGGCAGCAAGCGGGTTATCATTTTGGCCTGGTGACGGGGCGAAGTTCGCAAATCGTTCGCTTGCGAGCCTCCGAACTCAATATTTCTCTTGTCCGGCAAAGCGCGGCGGATAAACTGGAAACGGTCCGCGAGATTCTGGATCAGATGCAATTGACCTTTGAACAGGTTTGTTTTCTTGGCGACGACCTGCCCGACCTTCTTCCGATTCGACATTCCGCGCTGGGGGTGGCCGTTGCCGATGCCGTGCCCGAAGTTGCGGAATCCGCCGATTACGTCACCTCCTGTCCCGGCGGTCGCGGAGCGGTGCGGGAAACGATTGAACTGATTCTCAAACACCAAAGACGCTGGCCCGGCGTCACCCAGCGTTACGGGAGTTGATTTCAGTCCGCAACCATGCAATATTTGAACGCATCCTTGAAATTTGTCCGCATCACTCTCCGCAGGGGACGATGATCGGGCATTGCTGTTTTTCGGCGGCGTGGCGGGGTTGTTGAAATGTGGACGGCCCCGTGTTAAAATGCGCTGATATGGTTTGCGTAACCTTTGCTCTTGCGCCATTTGTGTAAGCTCACTTTCCCATAAAAAGATGAAAATTATTCGAAAAGGACACTCCCTATGAAAAAAATGATCGCGTTGTTGGCCGTCATGGCTGTCATGACCGTTTGTGCTCAAGCCCAAGTGACCGACGAGGTTGAAAAGGAACTCGGTTTCCAACCGCTTTTCAACGGCGAAAATCTCGAGGGTTGGATCAATGCGAGTGATTATTATGAGGTCAAGGACGGTTGTATCTGGAGCAAACCGAAAGGCGGCGGACATCTTTTCACCGCCGAACGCTACCCGAATTTCATCTTTCGGTTCGATTTCCAGTTGACGCCGAACGCGAATAACGGTGTCGGAATTCACGTCGAACTGGAGGGGGATCCGTCGTTCATCGACGGACAGGAAATTCAGATTCTCGATGATTCCGGCAGCGATTACACGAAATTGCAGCCGTACCAGTATCACGGTTCGATTTACGGCGTCGTGCCGGCCAAACGCGGTTCGCTGAAACCGGTCGGCGAATGGAACACGCAGGAAATCATCTGCGACGGCACCCGCGTCAAGGTGACGGTCAACGGCGAGGTGATCGTGGATGTGAAAGTCGACGAAATCAAGGAATTTCTCGAAACCGGAGAATACATGGACCACCGCGCCCATCCCGGCCTGCTGAAAAACGACGGGCACATCGGATTTCTCGGTCACGCGACCGTCGTGGCGTTCCGCAACCTGCGGGTTCTCCCGTTGACTTCCTACGGCCAGGGCGAAAAAACGCTCACGCAGGAAAAGGAACTCCGCGAAGCGGAATAGTCAGAGTGAATAATCTCAAACCGGGGATGAAGCGCAGCGCAATCCCCGGACAAGGCACAACAAAGCGACCGCCCTCTCTTGGGAAAACGGCGGAATTCGACATCTAAATTATTGGCGGTTGGAAATGAATTCAAACCAGACGGTGCTTGAACAGTTGCGATGGAAGAAATTCCCGGTTTTGGACAACGGTTTCGTGTGCCTCGTCGATTGCATGGGCGACGACACGGCCCTCGTGCAAGCGGCCCGGGTCAGTTACGGCGAGGGAACCCGTGCGGTTTCCGATGACCGGACGCTGATCCGATATTTGATGCGTCACCAGCACACGACGCCGTTCGAAATGGCGGAAATCAAGTTGCTCGTTCGCGTGCCGATGGACTGCTGGCGGCAATGGATCCGGCATCGAACCGCTTCGGTCAACGAGTACAGCACGCGATATTCCGTGGCCATTGATGCCGCATACGAAACGGCCCCGGACGAATGGCGTATGCAAAAAGCGACCAATCGACAGGGCAGCGAAGGGAGCCTCGACGCGGAAGAAGGCGAACGGCTTTCAACGGAGGAACGGGAATTTCACCGACAGGCCCGCGAACTGTACGAACGCCGCATCGGCCAGGGCATCGCGCGGGAACAGGCGCGGAAAGACCTGCCGCTTTCGACTTACACGGAAGCGTATTGGAAGATCGACCTGAACAACCTGTTCCGCTTCCTGTTTCTAAGGATGGATTCGCACGCGCAATATGAAATCGTGCAATATGCGACGACGATCGGCGAGCGGATCATCCGTCCCCTGTTTCCGCTGGCGTGGGAAGCGTTCTCCGATTACATGCTCGACGCCGTCCGACTGACGCGGCTGGATCAGGGCGTCATCGCGAAACTCGCCGTCGGGGGCGACATCCCCGCGACCTACGAACGGTTTTTGCAGGCGCAGGACGCGTCGTGGCAATCGCTGGAACGCTGCCGTGAACGTGACGAATGCTTCGAAAAATTGAAGCGACTCGGCTTGGTGCGATAAACCCAAGCCGGTCGAAAAATTCCGTCACAATGCTTTGCGGGTGACCGTTTTTCCAAAAGGGTAAACGGACTCCCGTGTCATTGAGTTCGGAAATTTTCAAACGGCTTATAGGTATATCAGGATCAATCCGCATCCACCGGCGAACCGTCACGCGTCATCGTCGTTATCGTACGCATTTTCTTCCACTGAATGCGAACGGCGGTCATCATCAGGACGATGAGAACCGTCCAACCGATCATGTTCGGCCGAACGAAGAGCCAGCAAAAAATGACCAGCACCACGATAAACAGGATTGTAAAACGCTCAAACAGCTGCCGTGTATTGCGGAGGATCGCCAGGACGAGCACGGTCAGGCAGATCATTCCCCAAAGAACGTAATGGAAATAGACGCCATACGGGGGGGAGATGTTTCGGGGGTGCAAAGTCAGGGTCATCGCGGTCATGCCGTTGGGCGTTGCCCCGGCCAGATAGCGAACCCGGGCCGGATCATCCCAGAAGCGAGTCCGGTAAAAGTCGCGTTCCCTGTCCGTTTGCGTATCCTCGACGGTGGAATTTTGTTCCGCCGTCTGGGGAGACGACGCTCCCGTCCCTTCGGTCAAGGCCTTGTGCTGTTCGAAGAGCGAATCATAAACGATACGCGGAGTCTTGGCTTTGGAAAAACATGACGCAATCCAAGCCATGTCCTTATCCCCTTCGGTGAGTTCCCGCTCTTGATCCGCGGGGAACGGATCCGTTTTCGGAATATCGACCGGCTTGCCGAGCAGGAAGGCCGTCTCCCAGACCTCTTTATCCGGGTTCCACTCGGACAGTAATCGTGCCGTCCTTTGGCGGGTTCCCTGCCAAAGTTGATTCCAGGTGGTCTGTCGCCGCGGGAATTTTTCCTCATCCTGCGGCTTGGACGACATCAGGCGAAAGAAAGCCAGCGTCTGATTCAGGCGGGCCAATTCCACCCGGACCCGCAGATTTCCGGCGTCCGCTTGCGACAAGGTGTTTGTTTCGTATTGGAAGGAAGCCTGGCTGTGACCGTCCCAAACACCCGTTTCGACGGCCACCTGCGTGTCCATGAGCGGCGAGGGTTCGTAATAGACTTCCCAGAGGGTCTTTCGGACGGGAAAGGAAAGAACCCGCGGGAACGGAAGGGACATGGATCGGGACGGCGGCTCTTCCGAACGTTCGCTCGTCATGGGCGGGGGCATTTTTCCGAACGCGGAAACGTCCCGCTGCGAACAACAGATCATCGTGAGGCGTTGCGCGGGAATGTCCGAGAGCAATTCCACGCGGACCGTCGTGTCGTCAATGCGTTCCGGCAGAGGGAAAATATCGTTCAGTTGCGTCTGGACCAACTGGTACTCTTTCGGAATGGCAATATCGCAATAGGGAGAACCTTTCCCCTGAATATCAAACGCGGAGACGAGGAAACAGAACCCGTTGCGTTTGATTAAACACGTCACATCGTGACAGGAAACGACCGTCTCTTCGTTGATGACGCTGATCTTCGCGGAAAAATTCTGCGGATTGGCAAGATAATAACGATGTGTCGAGGAGGCGTCCTGCGGCAGGATGGTCGCCAGTTCATTATATCGCTGGTGCGGCGGACGAACCGGCGGCACGTAGTCTGTCGGTGACAGATTCGCAAGGGTCCAGTTGAGGGGGGTCAGCCCGGAACTTTCCGGCAATGCGACATAATGCCGGAGATCACAATCGTGCAGAAACTGTATCTCGGGGACGGAAACGGTGTCAAGCGTCCCGACGATGGGAAACCGAATGCCGAAAAACTGCTCCCCGGACAACGGTTCGCGCGGGTTCAGTTGCACCAGGGTTCCGTCGTTTTTGTCCGTTTGCGTGAAGTAAATGTCAGGTAGGGCCGTCAATATTTCGTCCCCCAATCTCACGGGCAGGAAAATGGTGACCTGGTCCAGTTCGCCGTGCGAAATCGTGATATCCCAGGTGACGATCATGTCCCAACGGTCGAAATGGAAATTTCTTTCCAGGCGGGACACCATGACACCCTTGATCTCCGGCTTGTTCGGGTTGATATTCACCATCGAGGGCAAAAACTGTTCCAGCGATTCGACGCGAAAAGCCGAAATGAAATATCCCGAGGGAAAATCCTTCATGGGATTCGGAATCACTTCAATCGGTTGAACGGAACGTTCGTCCACCGTGCGTTGGACGAGGACGGACGTATCGCGATAACAGAAAACCGACCGGTGGACGGTCGCCTGTTCATTGTGGGTGAACAGGGGGAAAGCGAAGTCCTTGTTCGATTCGCAGGTCATGGTCCCGAAAAGGGAAAGCGAATATCTGCCAAAAACGTGTTTCTTGAAAAACAGGACCAGATTACGGTCTTTTTGCTCAAATCTCGGTTTTTCGCGGGACGTGCCGTCGGCGCTTTTGATTTCGACGGTTTCACAACGGAACCCTTCCGGCAGAGTCATCTCGTGATAAAACGTCGAAATCGTTTCGTTGGCCGGAATTGCGTCCGACGATTGTGACACGGCCCTGTCATAGGTCGGGGTCACATCCTCTTCCATGTACGTGATGATCGACTGGTTGCGGAACAGCATCCATTGACGCTGGTTGATCTGCCTGTAGACGGGACGGCTTTTCACCGTGAGGAACCAGTTGTCCTGCGGTCGCAACAGGTCGTAGGCATGGTGAACCGGTTCATCCGGCGTCCCCCACGCATCGTCGAAATACCGGGTCTCGATATTCGACAGGGGAAGTTCCGTCTCGGTGGAAGGGGCGGACGAAATTCCGAGCCAGGAGCGTTCGATTCGGGCATCTTTTGCGGAAAACCTCGGCAGGGCGAGCGTGCCGATGCCGGAAAAGTGGCCGATCCCGGCCGGGATATAGTCGGCCTCGATGGTAATGCTTTTCGTCACGGGTTGACGAAAGGTGATGCGTCGGAGTTTGTCCGAACCGGCGACCGGTTCATCGGATACGATTTCCCCTTCGCCCCCGGATACGCGATAGGAACCATCCGGAATGTATCGCGGGTCGACCGACAGGAGAATGTGCCGGACGCTTCCGCTGGAAACCGTGAAGTGGAAACGGGCATGGAGTTTCGTCTGCTCCGGGGCCGTGGCCGTGTGCAATCGGAAATACTGGGAGACGCCCAGTTTCAGGGGGAGCGAAGCCTGCATCGGCCAGGAAACGAAAAGCCGTTTTGTCGCCCCCAGCTCGGCAAGCAATTTGTTCGATTGATGCGTCAATTGACCAACGGGTTGGGAAACGTCGACTTTCAAATTCGCGACGGGAAGCGTCAGCTCCAACGTGGAATCCGGCACGGGGGGAATCGGAAATTCGAAACGGCGCGAAGACGTTTCCGGGTTGTCGAAAACCGTCGGCAGGAGGGAAATTTCAAGCTGGTGACCGCCGCGTCCGAAAATGGTGAAAACATACACGTTTCCGCCGGTTTCACCTGCGACGACCGGTTCGATGGTCGGTTGAAGCAATTGGTTGTCGCATCGAATTCCGTTGGGCGCCACAGGCATTTCAGGCAATCGCACAACGGCCGAGCGGTCGTGAAGCTCGATGTCGTACACCACGCGGAGATTGAAAAGCGTCACTTCGTTTTGGACCGGGTCCTGCATGAGCGTGCCGACATATTGGGCTTTGCGGATCTGCCAATTGCCGGAGTTCGCGGCATCTTTCTCCGCCTGTTGCAAGCGCTTGTGAAGTGATTCGGGGAGATAATAGTAATCGCCGATTTTGCCCTGGGGGTCGTAAGGAATGTAAACCCGGTAAGGCGAAGGCAGGGAGTTGACATCAAAACCCCCGCGAATTCTTCCGGCAGGATTGTCCGTCGTTTCAGAAGCGCGCTCAGGAAAAAAGGGGGCTTGCGAAGCCGTCGCGGACCTTCCCTCAACGGTTGTTGCGGATTGAGCCGACAGTGGCCTTGCCGAAAAAAACGGGAAAACGCACACCATCGCAATCAGGAGCAACAGGAACGGGCCCCGCAATCCCTTGTCGCCGTCCGGGGAACCGGAGGCTTCGCTATCGGGCGAGCTTTCGGGAGTCGCGTTTCGCGAAGAGGACTGGATTTCCGTGTCCGTGATGTCGCCGATGGCATCCCGCCGGTCACCCGCCGGGCGGGGAGGTACGGCCAAAGATCGCACTTCGCCGGATTCCGAATCGTCATGATCGCCGTTCACGAATCGCGGTGCCATGGCGGTCGTCTGGTCGTCGCCGATGGCGGGAACGACTTTCCCCGGGCTCGAACGCATAAAGCGGAGCAAACCGAACGCGATGGAGAAGACCAGACCCCAGAATGCGCTGTAGGCCATGCCCGTGAGGTACGGCGGGAGCAACCTCGCCGCGACGACGGAGAGTATCAGCAGGACGATCAGGCAGGTCATGCGGTCGGGGCGGATTCGCCAGGACACGAGCACGATGAGAAAAAAAACGAACAACTGGCCGGCCAACAGGGTGTCATGTCGGACCAGCAAAATCGACGGTGGAAATTCGGCGTCACAAGCAACCTCATGAACCGCCCAACCCGGCATGTCAAATCCGGGATGCGCGGACACGTTGAAAAAGGACATGGGATGCGGGCCTTCGAAAACGCTGTTTTGCCATAATACGGCGGGCATGCAAACCGTTTGCCGGGACGCGTCTTTCGTGGGGACCGTTTCACCGAAATTTCCGGACGGGTCGTACCAGAAACGATTTGAATAAACCGGCACGAGTTGCGGCTGGAGTTTCGCCACAGCCGTAACCGACGTGACAAGCATGTTGCGATGGGCGTCGAAAATCACGGCCAGGCTGTTGTGTTCCATCAATTCGAGACCCTTTTCGCGGTTGGCCGGAGTTCTCGCAACGATCCCCCGCGACACATCCGGGGAAGACGCGGTGAGCGATGATGCGGTGAGCGATGAGGCGGAAAAAACGGGAAGGGACGGCATCACGCCCGACTGCGCCAATGCGTTGCCATCGACCAAAACCGCATGGCGGCCGGAATTCCCCTCCGAACTTCCGTCACCGGAAACCATATCCTCCATGATCCGGGACGCGAACAGTTCGCCCCAGGTCAGCGGGGAAGAGGAATCAATCGTGCCGGGGGAGGTCGTATCGCGCGGCGCAATGTCCGACGCGGCGTTGGACGTTGACGATTGTCGCACCCGTTGTTCCAGGTTCGGCGATTCGAACAAACGCACGAGGCGTTGCGAACAGCCCGTGATTTCCCGTTTCACATCGCCCGGAATTTTCCCGGCAAACCATCGGCGGGACGAAAACAGGTCGAATTCCAACATGTTATGGTCGAACAATGCGGGCCAATCGCCGAAACCGCCGGTCACCTGTTCGCCGGAAGTTGGCGCGGACGTTTTGTCCGGCATGAGCCGTTCCATATCCCATCGGGTGTCACGGACGTCAAAACCGCGAAATTGCGGCGGGTACCAGGCATACCACTTTTGCGAGAACACGGGCACGTCGAATGTCGGCATGGCAGGTTCGAGTACGCTGTTGTCGTGCAGATTGTCCCGTTGCAGGGCGTATTCGACCGTCACGGTCAAATAGCGTCGTTGCGGCGGCAGCTTGACAAACAGTTCGCCGCTCGAACCGTTTCCCGGGACACAGGACCACGAGGTTTTCGTGCGGTCGATCCAGAGATTCCGGACTCCTTCGGACGTCACGCCGGGCGGCAGACCGATTTTCAAACGGTCGAGCATCCGGTTTTCCACCGCCAGGATCGCGAAGGAAACCACCTTGCCGTCCGGGTGATAATGCGAATGCAGAGCCAGCGACCAGATATGGGCCGTGCCATCGGACAAGGGATTACGGGACGAAACCGTCGTGCCATCCGCGGTCGGGTTTGCATCGGTCCAATCCGCCGGAGTGGAAACGCGGAAAATCGGTTCAAGCACAAGCATGGCGTCTTTCGGCGTCAAGACCGTGACATCGGCGAGATAACGGTATACGCCCCGGACTGCGCGTTGGTCGTCAATCGGCGGCGACGGACGCGGGGATTGGCTCCCGGGAGTCGTGCCCGCCGAAAGCGAAACGGCATTGGGCGTCGTTTCGTCCGGCAAATACCGGGAAACCGCACGTGCCTGATTCCGCACCACTCGGTACAGGGTCGAATCGCGGGTTTCGATGCACACGTAGGCATCCACCCCGGCAATCTCCGGAAAAAACGGCAACGGAATTGCCTGTTCGGCGTCGAAGGCCACCACGCGTGTCGCCGTCATTTCAAACGGCATACTCCGCGAGGGCGTCAGTTCCAGGTCCCAGATTTCCACTTCCGTGGGCGAAGACGCATCGCCGGAAGTGATTTTCGTCGCTTTGATCTGCTGCAAGGTTTCCGATTCCCGCCCCAGGGACCAGGTCCAACCTGCGGCAGGGTCAGCCTGACCTGCTTGCGAAAAACGAACGGTCAAACGACCGATCAACGAGCTTTCCGCCGGCGTACAGAACAGGCGGCAGGTTTCCGTAAGCGTACCATTGTGCAAAACCAGATGGGTCACGGCCGTCATCCTGCAGGACGGTTTCGGCGATTCGACTTCGAGAAAGTGTTCTTTGAAGGAATTTTCAATGGAAAAAACCGTTCCACGCGGCGTTTCATCGAAACGTTCGCGAATCTGTTCCTGACCGGGCGGTGGCGTGGCGATTTGGCGTCCGTGATCGCCGACGAGCCGGTAATGACGCCCGAATTCAAATGCGATCAGTTGCTGCCCATCGCGACTGCCGGGAACGAGGATCGGCATGAAATCCGACAAGAGGTAGCGGCGTTTCTGTTCCGGATTGGCAAGAGCCGGCAGTTCGTCCGTCGACAGGGGACGTCTCAATTGCACGATCAACCGGAGCGGTTGCGACGGATCAATCGCGCGGCGGAGCGGAATAACCCATCGGACGCCGGGGATGGGAGCGTCCTCCGAAACCGGTTCGGCTTCCTCGACGAAATAATTGGCCATGCGGGTCGGATCGGTCGATTCGATCAGGTCGACGGTCCAATTCGCGTCGACGTCCAGTTCCAGTTGCTGGACCTGCCCCTCATCGACGGAAAAATCGAGAACGGCACGGGCGATGATTTCGCGTTCCCCCCATTGAAAGGCGGTTCCGCTTTGCAGGTTGAGAACGGTCTGTTTCAAACCCAGTTCAATGCCGAGCGGGGCGTCTTCCGAGAAGGACTGGAAACCGAACAGGTCGCTTTCCGCTTCATTCGCCCCGGGAGAAGGGTTTTCCTCCCTCTGTTGCGGGGCGATGATCCTTTGCGTCAACAGGGGGCGGTTGACATGCACGATGTTACGGGTTTCATTCCAGAAAAACAAGGGCGAACGGACATGCACGCGGGGCAGATTCCATGGGTGGTCGGTTTGCGTCGGGCAAAAGGATTGAACCTGGATTTCGCGGATGCCAGATTCCAGGTACGGAATGGAAAGCAACAGTTTCGTAACGTTTTCGTCCCCGGAGGGAACCTCGGTCCAAGGAAGAACGCGATCGCCGGATTTGACCGAAAGCGGCGAAAGCGGTTTGTCCAGTTCCAGCGTCAGTTCATTCAGGACGAAGTCGGATTTTTCGAGAAAAAAACGCGTATTCAACTGCGTTCCGAAAAGCGACAGGTCGTAGGTATGCAGTTCTGAAACGCCGATGCTGCGGCGGAACGTTTCGCTCGTTTCATCCGGGGCGATGATCAACCGCAAAGCCTGGTTGCCGTTGACCGCGATGTGCCACCGTCGGAACCCGGCGGGGATATCGCTTGCGGGAGACGATTCCGGATCATCATGCACGTCTTCCAGTCGTACGATTCCCTGGGGAAAGAGCGGCTTTCTGTTCGCGGGCAGGTCAAGCGTCAATTCCGTCCTGAGAAATCGGGGCAGGTCAAACGAAAACACCAGTTCGTTGCGGAAATCGGTTCCCCCCCGCAGCGACCAATCGAAGGTCAGTTCGCCGGCGTCCGGCGGGACATACAACACCGTTTCCCCGAATCCGCCCAATCCGAGATATGCCGGTTTGCCGCTGGTCCATGCGGGATTGGACAAGGCCAGTCGAAACGGCGCAAGGGAAATCGCCATGCCGGGCGACGCGGCTCCTCCCGTCGTTTTTTCCGTCGTCGCGGAATCGACATGCTGCGGGAGGGAATTCGGCGAAGCGACGGAACCGATCCGCATGACGCCTTTGCCGGCGACGAGTTGCTGATCTTCCAGCCGCGCGGACAACTCCATGGATTGGAGAATGCAACGGTTGTCGAATCCCCCCGCCTGTCTGCCGGTTTCGCGCGAGATCTTCATGCGGCGGTGAAAATCTTCGGTCGACATGTAATAGTAGCGTCCGGACATCGGGATTTCGGAGATCATCTGTTGCGGAAAGAACACGCGGCGGTAATCCAGGGAAAGCGGCTGTCCGCCGGATGCCCCGTTGTTTTCCCGTGTCCCCGGGGGGGTGGCCTGCGGGCCGGGCAACTGCCCCGACAGGTTGAGCGTGAGCATGACCGTCACGAAACCCGCCGCCAGGGCCAAACGCAAAGCGGATGCGCCGGCGGAATTTCGGGAAAACATGCGAAAGGCCGGTTGTCGCCCGATCGGCTTAAGCATCATTTGGCCTCCGATCGCTTTCGAGGGCCGAATCCCCCGATGCATTCGTGTCATCCGGGGCATCGGCATTCGCGTTTTCCCGGCGGGAATCGTCGCCCTGATCGGGCACGAGAGGGGGGGGATTGTCCTCGGGACGGACGGAAATCCGAATTTCCTCTTCCAGGACAATGGGGGCAACGGAATCCGCCGAATCGCTGCGCAAAACCTTCACCCGGGCGGGGTCGGACGATTTTTCCGTCGGCGGAATCACATAGCGCCCCGTCCGGGAAGGGGTTTTCCGTCCGATACCCGACAAGGAACCGGGAGCCGGAAGCCGCCACGGATCGGCGGAAACGAACATCCGGTACAGGAACGAAGCGATCAGCACGAGCATGAATCCGATGACGCCGGCCTGGAGAAAAACGATGGTCAGCGTCACGCGATAGGCGAAAAGCGAAACGAACAGCACCAGCGATGTGAACAGGACGCCGGGATAACGCGTTCGCGGAAAATAAATGAAAATCAGCCCTATCAGCAGGATGACGCCGCTGGAAACAAGTACCAAGGTCGAACGGTCGGCGAGATCAAGGACGACGTTCGATTCGGGATGAAACGAAATGAAAAGATAGCTGTTCAGTTCCGGGGAAATCGGTTCCGCATGGGGGACGCCGACCCAATCCTCCAGCTCCTGCTGGGTCAAATCCGGTTTTCGTGAAAAGAACCCGCCGTCAAATCGCCATTGATGCTGCGTCATCCAGTCCGCGTTGCAGGTGAGGAGGTGACGCGAAGACGGCATCATCACCTGGCAGTAGGCCGGTCGCAAAAGAACGTCCCGTGGAAAGGTCGGCATTTCCAACGTGAAACGATTCAGGGATGTGACGCCGGAAACTTCGTACCTGATTTCCAGGATATGGGAGGATTCGTTTTCGGGGAGATCAAGCCAGGCGGTGGAGGATTGCGCCGCGGAAGGGACTGAACCGTTGGCAGGGGGCAGGAGCGGAATTCGCAGTTCGCGGCCGTTTCGCTCCGGTTCAATTTTCCTGTTGTCCAGCTTGACGTTCAGGCTGTCGGTCCGGGTCTGTTCAGGCAAGGTCATGGTCAAGTGACTCATGTTGCTCGAAACCCGGTAGCAGGCGCAGTCATAGCGACCGGATCCCAGCAACCAACTGCGGAGCCAGCCTTTTTCAATCGTCGTCACGCCGGACAATTCCGCGTTTTTGAGCGATGCCCCCAACAGGAGGAGCGGCGTCGCCTTTTCCGTCTGGTAGACGCTTTCGGAACGCGATGCGACGGTCGTCGTTGACGGCGGCGATTCCTTCTTTTTCCAGCTGGTCGCCTCTTCGTCATGGTTCAACTGAAGTCCGCGGGGATAGCGAATCGTCACCGTTTCCTGCGTCATCCGTCCGTCGTGAGGCAGGATGACCGGCACCTCGACCTGGACGGTGGTTTTCGGCTGCATGGCGGCAAGATCGGTGCGGATTTGGTTTTTCAGCTTGAATTCCATCGACAATTGAAACGTTCCGATCCTTGCGTCGGGCAAGACCACCTGCTTCAGGACGACGCCGTTTTGCGAAATACCGCGTCCCGACTGGTCGGGCAGGTCGAACAAGGTCAGTGAGCGGGTTTCATAAAGGACGCGCAAACCGCCCTGCATGTCAAGTTCGGACGGCACGGCGAGCACCAACCTCGAAACCGGTTCATATTCGACCGTGTATTGGAGCGTTTGTTTGACTTGATCGCTTGTTTGCAGCGAGAGTTCCGTTTGGGATTGCGCGGTGATTTTCTGCTTCTGCAAGGTCACTTTGGCGCAGAATTCCGCCTTGGCCGGGTGTTCAATCTGGTAAACCAGCGCCCCTTGCTGGCGAAGTGACGGAAGCTCGATTTCCAACGGCGTGTTTCGCCGTGATTTGCGGCTCATTTCGACAGTCGGGTGATTCTCGTCGTCGCTCAGTTCGATATTGTCCGCCGGGATGACGGCCACGAGCGCCGGCTCGATGGAGTCGGCGTCGGGAATCGGGAAGGGAAATCGGATCAGGCCTTCGCCGGAATCGAAACTCCGTTCCGCCCGGAGGTTCAATTCAACTTTTTTGCCGACGGGTTCCTGCAGGGCGATCGTCACCGGACCGTCTTCCATAAAGGGAAGTTCGTCCCGCTTGGCGACGTTGTCCGGCGCCACGTCGGTCAATTGCCAACCGTTCATGTTCATGGCCAGCCGGTTCAGTCCGCCGTGAATCGTGTAGGAGAGTTTCGCGAACAGGACGGCGCGGTTGCCGTTGATCTGGACCTGATATTCCGGTCTGAGATAAATGCGGGTCGCCTGCGGAACGGCCTGCACCTGCAATGAACAGGGATGGTCGTAATAATCGAAGCCGTAGACGATGCCTTCGGTTTCACTGACGGCGGCCTCGACGGACGGACGGATGCCGCGACCCTCGTTTTGCTGACGCAGGCGAGTTTCCCGCGGCACGATGACCGACAATTTGCCGAACTGTTTTTCCGCTCCGAGCACCTCGAAACCGCCGACTTCGAACCAGCCGTTCTGCGAATGATTGATCGGCGTCTCGGCCTGGATGCGCACGGGAACGGGACCTTCGGTCGGCTGGGACAGGCGAATCGCAAGCACCTGGGGCAGGGCTTTCGACGGGTCGTCCGGAACGTCCTGCTGCTCCCGGGGCAGTTCCTCGACCTGGTATTCGGTCGTTTCCTGATTTTGGGGCGGACGATAAACCGCCCCCTGGGGCAGCTGGAGGAAAAAGGAATCGAAGGTGCCGCCCGAACTCTGGATGGGAATCGTCGCGTCAAACAATACGCCGGTCGGATTGACCCGGGCGACGATATTGCCTTTTTCGACTTGAAGGATCACGCGTTCCGTCACCTTGGCGTGTTGTTTTTCGTGCCATTGTACTTCGAAATCATTATGGATGCCCTGGAAAACGAACAGGGTCGATTGTTCGTTAAAAGGCACCGTTTGGCGCAGACTGCCGCCTTTCGATTGCATGACGACCGCTTCCGGCAGGGGAACTTCGAGCTGGACGTGCGAACTGAGCGCCGCGGGAAATTCCGCCTTCAGCAGGTACTCGTTGGTCGATGGTTGCGTCACCGGAAAAGCCATCCGGAGCGTCACCGTGTGCCAAATGCGCTGTGTTTCCGATTCATCTTCCGTGAGTCCTGCGTCCAACATCATGGCGGCCGGCTGATCCGCCGGGGGGACAACCGCCGTCTCCGGAACGGGTTCCGTGACAGGGGCGGATTCTGTTGCCGGGGCAGGCACCGTCGGGACGCCCTCATCGGCGGGGACCGGTTCCGGCGCCGTTTCGGGTGTGTTCGGCGGCGTTCCCGGTTTCGCGTGTTCGGGTGTCGCGGGCGGCGTTCCCGGTTCGGACGGTTTTGCCTGCAAAATGATTTCGTAGCCTTCGCCCTGCGGATTGGCCCTGATGTCGAATCGCGACGGCCCCTCGTATTGAGCCGCCTGGCTCAAATCCATTTCGCTGGGGAAAATACCGCTTTTCAAACCGATCGGCACGCGGATGATCGGCTCGTTTTTCGTTTGAATCCGCAACTGGAGTTTCAGGTTGGCCATGCCGTCGGCCACTTGGCCTTCCACGGAAAGCGATTGAATGGAATACAGCGGCTCCGGGTTTTGCTGAGTTACCATTCTCATGAACGCATCGATTTCCGACACCGACACGCCGATCAAAACCGGCAGATAATTTCCGTTTCCGTCGGGAACAATGATCACATCGGTCGGCGATCCCTGCATTCGCGGAGCGATGGCCGGGAGAATTGGCGGGGGTTGTATTCCAGGGGGTTGCGGGGAAAGTGATTGCGTCGCGCCATTTTGAGCCGATAGCGACGATGCCGGCAAAAACAATAACAGGACCAGTGTGGAAACCAACAGCCAATTCATTTTCGACCGACCGTGCCGGGAATCAACGGCGGCATGTTCAAATACAACGATGTCACCGCAAGAAAACGCCGGAAATCGCGATCTGGACAACGGTTTCGCGGGACAAGGCATAGCCTCGGAATCGGCTGTTCGAAAGGAAAAGCAAAATTGTGACAAGAATATTGAACCCTCGGTCGAACGCCGACTGGATTGCCGCGCGAACGAAGATGAATGACGCCTTGCAATGAATGATACTCAAAGAGCGACTGCCCCTCGCATATCCCCTGAAAGACAAAATACGTACATAGACCCTAGTTTAATCGATATGTCACAAGAAATAAAGCATTTTTTGTGATTTTCGCCAACCTGAATTGGGGAAATGAGCAGATTATAACGGCGGAAAATTCGGGAAAAAGAATTAAGTATAAAAAACATCAATCAACCGTGACAAGAAAATTTCGATGCGATCGTAATCAAAACACTTCAAAAAAGCGGCTATCCGTTCCGCCCTCACCGATTTTCAATTTGACGGGTTTGAGGCATTTGGGACACCGGCCTTCGTACGCTGTGCCGTCACGATTGACGTAAACTCTTGCATAGACTCCACAACAAGTGAATTTCAGGCCGAGGAATTTCTTTTTTGCGTCTGAATCCACATCGGCTTGGGGCGTTGTCACTTCGTTTTTTGTATCGTTTTTATGTGATGCTGCCATTTTGCCGAATGAATCGGGATCGCTGGAAAGATCAAGTTGATTGCGTGACATAATTCATCATCTTTTGATAAAAAGAAATTCAAATTTTGTTCGGCAGTGGGGAAAAATAGTGAATCTGTTATTGTCCCGTGGGTAAGTATAGATTGTATCATATCGGCTGCACGAAGACAAAACCAAAAAAACTGAGGGTTTTTGGGAAAAAGGTCAGTGTCTGTGCGTCTTATGACCCACAAGAATTGGTAATTGTGCATTTTAACCTGTTGCCGAACAGGCGAATTGCTCTTCGTAATAATATGCACCGAGAGAATAATGATATAATTGCGGAAGGTCGCCATCCCCGGTTGAATTACCCTCTAATTTCTATTTCTGCAACCCTGAATCCGCTGCGTTCCGGTTATTCTGTCGGGCGAAGCCTGACGTACGCCTTCGCCGGTTTTGTCGTGATGTGCCCCCACGGGAGTTCTTCCGTTTTTTCGTAGGGGACGTGCACCGCCGCGTTGATGTCGATGCCCGCCGCTTCGATGGCCGCGTGCCACAGGTCGGGGCGGAAATGTTCCCGCCAGGCGTCGAGCCTGGCCCCGTTGCGCCACGCGGTTTCGATCACCTCGCCCATCCGGCGGTCGCCGCGCGAGATCATCGCTTCGGCCAGGCTCGTTTCCAGCCCGTGATATTTCACCTGCACCGCCTTGACGTGCTTCGACCATCGTAAACGCTGGTGCGCCGCGACGAAATATTCCCGCGTCTGTGTCCCGTAACGTTCGAACGGCGTTTGCGGTTTCGGGATGAAATTCGACACGCTCGCGACAATCGCCGGGAACCGCTTCAAAATCGACTTGCCGAGAAACGCGATGTCCTGCGAAAGCGAGACGATCCCGTCGATGTCGGCCTCGATTTCCTCCGGCAGACCGCACATGAAATACATTTTCACCCGCGAAAAACCGTTCTCAAACGCGCTCCGGCACCCGTCGAGCAGGTTTTCGTTCGTCACTTGTTTGTTGATGCGTTGCCGCATTTCGTCGAGCGCCGCCTCGGGCGCGATCGTCAGCCCGGACGAGCGTTCCGTCGTGAGCGCCTGCGTGACGCCCGAAAGCTGGTGGTTGACCCGCAAACTCGGCACGGCGATGGAGATGCCGAGCGGCGTCAGCGTTTCGCGAAGTTTGACCATCAACGCGTCGAATTCCGGGTAATCGCTCGACGAAAGCGACAGCAGCGACACGTCGCGAACCCCCGTCGCAAGGCACGCTTCGCGCGCGGCGGTGACGATCGAATCAATCGAGCGTGTGCGGATCGGTCGCTTGATCGGCGAACTTTGGCAGAAGCGGCAACCGCCGGGGCAGCCGCGCATGATCTCGACCGAGATGCGATCCTGCACGCTTTCGATGAGCGGCAAAATCGGGTTCACCGGCGTCGGAAAGGCGTCGATGTCGGCGACGACGGCGCGACCGATCGTTTCCGGCACCCCGCTTTCCGTCGGTCGCGGCGTGCCCATGCGACCGGCGGCGGTCATTTTTGCATCGTAGAAACGCGGCACATAAGCGCAAGGGAACCGCCGCGCCATTTCGAGCAAAGCCTCGTCGCGGCCCGCGCCCGATTGCTTGAGTTCGAGCCACGCGTCGCAAATTTGCGGCAGAGTTTCCTCGCCGTCGCCGATCACGAACAGGTCGATGAACCGCGCCATCGGTTCCGGGTTGAACGCCGACGGCCCCCCCGCGATGACCAGCGGGTGCGACATCGTGCGGTCGTCCCCGCGAACCGGCACGCGTCCGAGGTCGAGCATCGTCAGCACGTTCGTGCAGCAAAGTTCGTATTGCAACGTGAAACCGAGTACGTCGAAACGGTCGAGCGGCGTAAACGTTTCGAGACTGTAAAGCGGCAGTTCGTTCCGCCGCAGAATGCGTTCCATGTCCGGCTGCGGACAAAAGACCCGCTCACAGGCCCAATCGTCGCGGCGGTTCATGATGTCGTACAGCAGTTGCAGCGCGTAGTTGCTCATCCCGATCGTGTACAGGTCGGGGAACGCGAAACAGAATCGCCCGCGCACCGTTTCGGCACGTTTGACGATGCTCCCCGGCTCGCCGCCGATGTACTGGCCCGGCGTTTGAATGTCCGGCAAAAGCAGGCTTTCGATTTTTGCCCGCAGGCCGGCGTCAAAAAAATAATCACTCGTCGTCGTTGTCGTCATCATCGTTGTCAAAAAAGCGAATTTGTTTGTCGTTGCAAATGGCCGAATAGATTTCCGAAAACGCCGGCGCCGGTCGCACGGGCGGCCAAAACGCCTCGTTGCGTATGCCGCGGATCACGTCCCGGGCTTTTTCGCGGGCGGCCTCGAAATCGTTGAAATGCCAGTCGGCCATCAAAAAGCCGGTTTTCGCCGTATCTTTCGGGAGCGAAACGTAACCGACCTCGATCCCCGTTTCAATATCATTGTTTTCCGAAAACAGCCATTCGTAAAGCGGGAGCTGCAAATCGACCCATTCGCCCTTTTTGCGGTGCGTTTTATCCGGGGCGTCGCCGGCGGCGGTCGTTTTGTAGTCGAGCAAAACGTACTTGCCCGAATTGTGGTCGAAATCGACGCGGTCGATGCGCCCCCGGATGTTGACCGGCCGGTCGTCGACCACGATCATCGTTTCGCCCTGCGGCGTCGGGGGCGAATATTCGACGTGCAAAATTTCGAAGCCCGACGCGGCGCGTTGCGCCTGCGCGACGGCGAAGGCTTTCAGGCGGCGCCGCAACTGCTCGACCTGCACTTCAATGACCGGTCGAAACTTCGCACCATACACGTCGGCGACCACGGCGTCGAGTTGGCGGCCCAAATAATCGGCGATTTTCGCGGCGTCTTTCGAATCCTTGATTTTGCTCCGCCCGAACAGTTTGAGCACGGTGTGCGCGACGTCGCCGAACGCGCCGCCGTCGAGTTCCTCCGCCGCGTCGTCGGTGATGTCGAGCCTCATGCGATGCTTGAGGTAATAGCGAAAGGGGCATTGCAGGTAATCGCGAAATTCGGTCACGCGGAGACTTTTTAAATCGAAGCCGGTTTTCGGCGGTTCTTTCGGGTCGAAATCGGAACGGCTTTGCCCCGCCCGGAGCGAACCGGCGAACACGGGTCGGGCCGCGTCGGACGACGGCTCGGCGAAAAAGCGGCGGACGCGTTCGGCGATGCGGTTTTCGTCGGTCGCGAAAACGAGCCGGCTGGGCACGAGCGGATCGCCTTCGACGGAACGCTTGCCGAAAATGAGCCGCACGTTTTCCCGCGAGGCCATGATCGCCGAGAGCGCGTAAGCGTCGCGGGCGTAACGCCGCATGTTGTCTTCGAGCCCGAGTTCGCGCCGCATGCCGTCGGGCAGGAACATGTCGGCCGATTTCGACGCGGGCACGATCCCTTCGTTGAGCCCGGTGATCGCGAGGGCCGGCGCATCGTCGGTCAACAGTTCCAACCAGCCGAGCAGTTCGATTTCGTCGCCGTCGGCAAGCGGCGCGATGCGTTCCGAAGCCCACATGCGCAGCAGCAGCGAAATCATGTCGGACGCCGTCATCGTCGGGGCCATTTCCTGCGGGATGTCGCCCAGTTTCCCATACAGGCGGTTGAGTTGCTCGAACGATTTCTCGATGATGTGGTCGACTGGCGAAACTTGCGCAGACCTTGATTTGCGAGGTTGATACAAACGCGTCAGCAGCCGCTTGACCGCATCGCACCATGCGGCGGGCCGCCGTTTCAAATCGGGATTGTACGCCGGCAAGTTCGATAACATTGCAGCAACATCAATATCAGCGTCGGCGTTCGGCGCTTGCGTCGGATCGCTTTCGAACAGCGTCGCGATCAGCGTTTCAATGACGGCATGTACGGCCTTGACGAGATGATACTCGCGGTCGGTGGCCGATGTTGACGGCGTATTTGACGGTGCAACACCTGAATCGTCAAGCCCGTCGAACAGGTCTTTTCGCGGCGGCGCGTTGTCGGCCCGGCGTATCACGTCGAGGTCCGAATCGTCGTCCGATTCCCGGCGCGGTCGCGGCAGCCAGTTGCCGTCGATCGCCAGCGGCAGGTGATCGCGGTAATACGTGTCGAATTCGACGAGCCACGATTGTGTGCCGTTCGCCGCCGGGAGATTTTGCAATTGGCGGTTGACGAAACGTTCGACGTCGGGGTGCCGCAGCAGGGTCAGCAGGTCGTAATAGCGTCGCGATTGCAGGAAGCTCGACAGCGATTCGAGCAGCAAATACACGGGCGTTTGCGCGACGGGCGTTCCGGCGGGGCGACGATGCGGGATGCCGACCTGCCCCAACTGCTGCGAGAGAAACGGCACGACCGATTCGTCCGGCACGCCGATGACGATGTCCGACGCCGCGTATCTTGCGTCGAGTCGTTGCAGCCAATGCAAAACGGCGGTCGCCTGCGAGGCCGGCGTGTCGGCCGGTTCGAGCTTGTCGTCGGGAATGTCGAGCGGCCTCGCGTGCCACCGTTCCGCGTCGACGCAGCCGTGTTCGTCGAACAGTCCGGCCTGTGTTTCCGGCGCGAACACGAGCGACGTGACCCGCGTTCCGACCGCGTCGAGTATCGCCCGCTGCATACGGTTCAAATCGGAAAGCCCGACGAGCACGATGTCGCAATCCGTCCCGCATTCGTCGTGTTCGAGCGCGTAAGCCCGGGCCATTTGTATGTCCCAGAGTTGCACGGCGTCCAATTTGTCTTTGTATAGGATTTGTAAATCCGCCAGCGTTTCCCAGCGTTCGGCCTCTTCCCGCAGGTGTTTCATGTGGCAAAACGCGGCCACGTCGCCGAAATCGACGCGGTCGGCGGCCAGTTCGAGATGCAGTTGCGCGACGAGCCGCCCCAGCGCGAGCCGGCTCGACCAGTCGCTTCGCGCCGGCAAACGCTCGGTCAGCCGGGCGATTGTTTCCGGTTGTGTGCGGCTCAAGGTGTCAATGGCCGTCGACCAGGCGAGTTGTTGCACCAGGTCGTTGGCCGCCGGATTCTTTTGCGGATACAAAAGCTCGGGAAAAGTCCCGATCGTCGTGATGCGTTCCGGCGGAAACCAGGCCGGGTCGAGTTCGGCGGCCTTTTGCTGCAACAGTTCCTCAAGCCGCCGCTTCGCTTGCGAGCCGGTGACCACGATCAGCGCCTTGCGCATATCGACTTGCTCGTCAACGAAATAACGACCGACCAGATAATCGGCCGTCGTTTCAAGAACCGGCATGTCCCAATTCAAAAACACTCGTTCCATGGCAGCGTTTCCATTCAAGATGACAAGAGGGAAAGGGTGACGAGGAGTCGTAAAAAATAAGTTGGACAATCAAGGTAGGGCTCGCACGCCGTGCGAGCCGCAAATTCGGCGGTCTCGGCGTGACCGCCCTACCTTTGAAACGATTATGTCATTTTGTTAGTTTTACAGCGCAACGAATTCGATCGAAAAATGGCAGCCCGGAGCGTAAGCGACGGGTTAAAGTTTCCTTTTTCGGTTCGTTTCCATTTGGCAAATCATTTCCCATAAATGAATCAGAAACCGAAATCGTTTTGGGGCGGTTATACCCGTCGCTTACGCTCCGGGCTGCCACGGGAAACAAACTGGGTATTGCGCTGTCGGATTAGGCTCCTTGGGCTCAAAACTCCGGGTACGTGGTATTGTACGGATCGGCGGGCAGGTCGGCCGGCTGTTCGGACGGCGTGGGAAGGGGCGCAGGGGGCGGCACATGGATCGGCATCACATCGGCCGGTGTTTCGACGGGCGGGCCGCTTTGCATGATGTGTTGCATTTCGCGGAACGGGCCGGTGATCGAATTCAGTCCCAGCGCGAAGGCCAGCAGCGTGACCAGCAGGGCGAAAACGCACCAAATGATCGGCGCGAGAACGCAGGCCCGCCAGAATTCGGCCATGCGGCGGACGGCCAGCGTGAGCGTGACGTCGTCGGCCTCGTGTGAGGCACGTCGCAACTGGTTCGTGTAACGCCAAAACGTAAAGACCATGTAACCGGCAACCGTGTCGGTGACCAGCGCCACCAGTAAAAATCCGAGCGTCAGCATCACCGACCCCGAGTTGACGATGAGCACGAAATGAAAAAGTTGCGAAATCAGGAGCACGGCCGCGCCGGTCGTCGCCATGAGCGCCAGCACGAGCGACCAGGTGCCCGCCCGTTCGAGTTGCCGCAGGAGTTCCGGCGCCAAGTCACCGTGCGATACGGGCGCATCGTCCGACGCCTGTTGAAACTGCGACAGGTTGCGTGTTCGCCGGGCGGCGGATTTCGAGGTCTTGCGGAAATGCCGGGCGAACTCGGCGACGGCTTCGGCCTTCAGCGGGTCGAGACGGTCGTGCCAGAGAATCGTCTGCCCGGTGATTTTCCCCTGCCGGATCATCTGCTCGATCTCGCTTTGCGGGAACGGCCCCAAACCCGTCTTGCCGTCATCGCTGTAGTACCAGGAGTCCGACGACGCTTGTTCCGCGTCGGACTGTTGCGTCGCGATTTGTGCGTCACCGTCCGGGGCGTCGTCTGTCGGCAATTCCAGCGCGTCGAACAGCCGGGGTTTTGGCTTCGGCTTGGATTTCGGAAAAAACTGTTCCAACTCGTCCGCCCGGACCCACTGCCGGTTGTCGGTCGAAATTTCGTTCATGCGGCCGAGCTTGCCCTGCCGCACCATGTCGACGACCTGCCTCTCCTCCAGCGGCCCGAACACGTTGCCACGAATGCGAACAAAATACATGAAAAACCTTTGTGAAAATGATTCCACGGCGAAATGGGGCGACACTGCCGTTTTTCGGATATTATCTTTCAATATCAATATACACGATTTGAACTTAGGTTTCCTTTAAAAACATAGTAAAAGAACTTTTGTTTTCAAAAAAATCACTTCTTCTCTTGCTTTTAAAAGCGACTTTCTATACAATTTTAATGTATTCCATGTTCTGTGGCGCGATTTCATTCGCACCAGATTTATTTTTGTGATAAATTGTTACATTATTTAACGAAAGGTATGTAATTATGAAGAACACTAATCTTGTTAAGTTGGGGGGGGGGGCTATTCACGAGCTTTTACCCTCGTTGAACTTCTTGTTGTCATTGCGATCATCGGTATTTTGATCGCCCTTCTTCTTCCAGCCGTTCAGGCCGCCCGAGAGGCGGCACGGCGAATGCAGTGTACGAACAATCTCAAGCAAATCGGCCTTGCGGTCCACACGTTCCATGATTCCCAACGGGGGCTCCCGCCGGCATGTATCGGGGTGGGAACCGGGAGTACATTGGATGCGGAACGCTGGAGTCGTGCGACGATCTGGCCCTTGATTTACCCCTATCTGGAACAAGTGGCCCTCTATGAATTGTACAAAAACGCCAGTTATGGCGGCAAAACAGGCTTTAACGTGCATTTCAGCAACCCGTGGTGGAGAGACCTGACGGCTGAAGAAAAAACCAACCACTCGTCCGCATCGTTTTTGGTTTGTCCCAGCCGGGGCCGAAAAGGGTTCGTCACTTCCAATACTCCTGACAGCGAATCAAATAACGACCCGTCCAGTGGTCCCGTTGGAGATTACGCCGTTGCCATTTATTATGTCAACGAAGATTCTACTTCCGGGACTCCCTGGTGGCATCTTGGAAATGGCAATTCGACCCAAAACAGTTGCCAACGCGGTCCAATTCGTCAGGCGAAAGTGACTGGCGGTGACGGAAATACATGGCAACCCCAGGATCAGATGTCGCGTTGGGCCGATGGAACGAGCAATCAAATCGTATTCGGTGAAAAACACATTGCCAACGGTTTCGCGGGTGTGTGCAGCAACAAGGGGGCTCACGATGGAACGACTCAGGAACAATCGGACTGCTCCATTCTGAATGTCGGGGAAACTCGCACCGCGCCGTCTTTCCGCATTGTTCGACATCGGTTTGCGTTTTGGGGGGCTCATGACACGATACCGGGAATCGTAACCCCCAACATCAAAAACAACTATGCCCATTATTCCAACGCAGCCTTCGGCAGCGTTCATACGGGCGTTGCCAACTTCATGATGGGGGACGGCTCCATCCAGTCATTCTCCAGCACCATGACGCCGCTCATGTTGAGTTACCTCGGATGTGTCAATGACGGAAAGTCCGTGAACTTCTGAGAATGGCCGTTAATGAACTTTGTGTGACCGGAAAACGGCATGTCGCGTTTTCCGGTCATGATTCAATTGAACTTAACCGTTAATTTTGGAACTGATATGCAAGTGAAACACTTGGTTGTATTATTGATTCTAGCGGCTTTTGCGATCGGTTGCGGGGGGCAGCCTGGCGTTCGGGGCAAGGTCACCTTCTCCGACGACAAAACTCCCTTGACGCAGGGAACCATCAATTTTGAAAGCGATAAAAACATCGCCCGGGGCGAAGTGGATGGCGAGGGCAATTATGTTATCGGCTCGCTCAAGGCCAATGACGGCCTTCCGCCCGGACAATACAGGGTCTATTTCACCGGCACGGAGAAATACAAAACCAGCCCGACCGGCGGATTGGTGGGGATCGAAAACGTCATTGACCAGAAATATAACAAGGCCGAAACCTCCGGCCTTACGGTCGAGGTGAAAAAATCCATGACTTTCGATATCGAAGTGGACCGCTATAATGCCGGCGGCGCACAGAAAAAACGCTGATATGTTTCGACTCCGCCCGTGAAAACCGGGTCGGAGTCATTGTTCTTACTGACTTAAAACCCGTCGGGGATGTTGTGCCCCATGCGGTCGCGCTTTGTTGCGATGTAATGCTCGTTGTAGAGCGTGACCGGCCCCATGATGGGAATCTGGTCGACCACGTCGAGGTCGAAGCCGCCGTAAATGAACGCGTCGGTCTTTTTCGGGTTGTTCGTCAACAGCCGCACCTTGCTGATGCCGAGGTCTTTCAAAATCTGGATGCCGACCCCGTAATCGCGAAGGTCGGACT
>JAVBQX010000165.1:0-6030 GCA_031548645.1 Thermoguttaceae bacterium | reverse complement strand
GTAACAATAGATTGTACAACCCTTTCAGGGTTGATGGCTCTTGTGGGGGCTTCGTTTTCTACCAATATCTTACCCCTAACGGGGTAATTGACATACAAATAAAACGTATCGAAAGCTAATTCGATAACTTCGTAGTACCTTGTTACGCTGTCAGCTTAGGAATTGAACATTTTTCCGGTTGGAAAACTCTCACCCCGGTCACTCCGCTGCGCTGCGTTCCCGGCTGCTGCTCTTGCTCATCATTTTCCGCCAAAGGGGCAGTTATTGAGCGTTCGAAAACTCGCTTTTAAATATCGCGTTATCTGAGCAAATCTGTTGATAAAAAATAAAGAATTTATATGGCGCAAAAAAAACAGACGTTCCATCGTCGATTTTGCACCGGCAACGAAACGCCCTGATATTTTTGGATTTCCCGATCCTAAGCAACCGGGAACTGTTCCTGCGATTAACGCTTGGAGAACTGGGTCCCACGACGGGCGCCGCGGAGACCGTATTTCTTGCGTTCGACCTCGCGAGCATCACGGGTAAGCAGACTTTCTTCGCGAAGCTTCGCTTCGGTTTCGGGGTCGAAGATTTTCAGCGCCCGGGCGATTCCCAACTTGCAGGCGTCGGCCTGACCGGTCGTACCGCCACCCATGACGGTGATCAGAACGTCAACGGAATCAAGCTTTTCCGTCGCCTTCAGCGGAGCAAGGACGGCGTTGCGTTGCTGTTCGGTTTTGAAAAATTCGCCCAGTTCACGGCGATTGATGCTGATGCGGCCTTGACCCGCCCGAACGCGGACACGGGCAACGGCCGACTTACGGCGTCCCGTCCCGATCGAATCGTTCTTCCCGTTTCCTTCAATGATAAATGTACCAAGTTTCGGCATTTTTGATGTCTTTCCCTGTCGAATCACGCAAATATTGATTTTTGTATTTATTAAAAAGACGGCGAGAAAAATTGCCGACTATTTTTTCGCAAGTTCAAGCGTTTCCGGCTTTTGTGCCTGATGCGGGTGTTGTTCGCCGCTCTTGTAGCACTTGAGCTTCATGAGCATCTTGCGACCGAGTTTGTTTTTGGGCAACATGCGCCGAACCGCTTCGCTGAGAATGAGTTCGGGCCGTTTAGCGAGACGTTCGCTGGCCATTTCGACCCGCAGTTGCGGATAACCGGTGTAGCGGGTGTAACGCTTCTGCTGGAGTTTTTTACCGGTAAAAACGACCTTATCGACATTGGTGACAACGACGTAATCGCCGGTGTCCACATGGGGGGTATAGGTCGGGCGGTGTTTTCCCATGAGAATCATGGCAATATCGCTCGCCAAACGACCGACGATCTTATCGGAAGCGTCGACAAGCCACCATTTTTGCTCGATTTCATTCGGTTTGGCCATATATGTTTTGCTCATGCCCACAATCCTGTCACTAACTGAAAAATTCTTTTAAGTGTTTGTATATTATTAACTTGAGAAGAACCAGCAAAAAGCGGTGTCAAAAAATTTCATCCCGGCATCACCCCGGTCAGACGGCTCGACCCACAGTCATCTTTTGCCAAGAGAACCTGCAAAAGAGCGTAGTTTAATCCCAAGCCCCCAAAATGCAAGGGGGATGTGCTCATGGCGCGTTAGATTTCAAGGATCAAATCGCGGATTTCAGTTTGAGTGTGTTTCTGCGTGTGTCGAGTGCCATGCGTGTTGATTTATTCAATCGTACGGCGTCGGTTACAGAAATCATGTTAATGAATTTCGATAGAGCGGCCTGCTATTTAACGTCTTGTCCGACAATGCCGCCATTTGATTCATTGGAAATAATTTATATTCAAGGAAAAAAACAGATACTTACAATTGGTATAGCTTTATATACCTTTGTATTAACATTTTACGTGCAAAATTGGTTTTTGCTGATAAAACAGCGAGGAAGGAATGCAAAGATTATGTCAATTGCTCAGAAGAATCTGCCGAAGAAAAAAATACTCTCAGTCAGTTATTAATGAGACATATTTCCTATTGTTAAACTCGCGAAATCCCATGATTATCAATAGCTATTTGCTTTTAAGATTTTTGATTCTTTTATTCTGTATAATTTTGCTTCTCTTTGTTCTGAGCTGTCTGGCGTTTGCGCAAGGAATAAATTCGCAATCATTCTCATATCGGCTCCGATTTTGTCACGGTGAAAACCGTGCAAAAAAAGCCTTCAATTCCTATTCCTGGACCTATGAGACCTGGACCCGATCACGATACGAACCATTTTTTGAAGAGACGGACTGGAAGAGCCCGGATTATTTTGAAAATTTCGTTCCTGAAACGTCATCTTATATTCTGCGGGGACAAAACACCACCTTCGGCACATTCGATGATGAAACACCGGATTATCGCAACCGCAACAACACTTGCCGGGGGAACGCTTGCTCCGCGTTTGCCGGGGAATGGGGGCGATTGAAAACGGATTATCGAAATTGCTATTCCCGCGACAGCTTGTACAACCTTTTGGCGGCGACGGGGCTTCATGCGGTGATTTCCAATACGTCGATGGACCAGCATTTCAGGAACTGGTACCAGGACGACGTGAGAAGCCGGGAAAGCGATAATTTATCCTCCTTTTTCAAAGGATTCGGTGAAGGGGCGTTCTGGATTCCCATCATGGGAGCCACCGATTTCGTCTACCGCTACGGACAGTCGGCGGATTGGTTCGCCCGCCCGACCACCTGTTGGGGGGAATTCGCTTCCCGAACGACGAGAACCTACCTGGTCGGCGGCCCCACCATTCTTTTGGGGCAGGTCATCCTGGGCTGTTCGCGTCCCAGCGATTACGAGGCGCATCATTCCGCCTGGCGACCGTTCAACGACAACAATTCCTTCAGCGGACACGCCTTCATCGGGGCAACTCCCTTTCTCGTCGCCGCGCACATGAGCGAAAGGCGATGGTGCAAAGTCGCTTTTTTCGCCCTGTCGACTTTTCCGGCATGGACGCGGATCAATGACGATGACCATTATCTTTCGCAGGCCATTCTCGGATGGTACGTGTCTTACTTGGCGGTGCGGGCCGTACATAAAACGGAAGGCGTCTGGCAAAAACGGGGCCTCACCGTGTTCCCGCTCGTCTACGGCGACACCGCGGGAATCGGATTTACCTACCGCCGTTAAAAGTTCACAGATTTCTCGTGCCGACCAGCCCCAAGCGTCAGCGCGGGGTGATCGTTTCGTCAAACTTTCCGCGGGAGGTGCAACGAACGCCCGAAACCGTCGAGGGCCGCTTCCGGCAGCGCTTCGGCGACGCAGGGGTGTGCGTGAATGACATGTCCCCATTGCGAAACGGTCAAACCATTGGCGATTACCGTGGCCGCTTCGTTGACCAGTTCGGACGCGAACAGGCCGAGGATATGCACGCCGACGATTCTTTCCGTTTTGGCGTCGGAAATCACCTTGACGAAACCGTCGGTGTGGCCCGAAACGACGGCGCGACCGTTCGCCGTGAGCGGCAGCCGCCCGACGCGGATTTCGCCGTAGCGTGCAATTGCCTGCGATTCGGTCAGGCCGACGTACCCGATTTCGGGATCGCTGAACACGCCGCCGGGCACGAGTTCGGCATCGAAACGCGGCACGGGCACGGGAATCGACGCATCGTTTCGCAGCGAGCGGGCCGCGTGAGAAGCGGCGATTTCGCCCATCCGATAGGCCGCGTGGGCCAGCAGGCAAAGGCCGTTGACATCGCCGACGGCGTACACGTCGGGGTGCGAGGTCCGCATGACTTCGTCGACGGCGACGAACTGTCCGTTCCGGCGCAGGTCGAGCGACGCGAACGCACGGGCATCGGGCGCGCGACCGACGGCCCGCAACAGGTGCGACGCATCGACGGTCGAACCGTCGGCGAGATGCAGCGCGAGTTTGTCGGCCAAGGGTTCGATGCGTTCGAGTCGCGCGGCGGTCGAAACCTTGATCTTTCTGGCGGTCATCGTTTTGGTCAACGCCAGAGACAGTTCGGCGTCCAAAAAGGGGCAGATGCGTTCGAGTGCCTCGACGACATGTACCCTGGCCCCGAAGGTGCTGAAAATGCGGGCCATTTCAACGCCGATGATTCCGCCGCCGAGTATCGCGAGCGATTCGGGCACGGTTTCCAGTTCGAGCATTTCGTCGCTGGTCAGCACGCGGGGATCGTCCGCGCCGGGAATCGGCGGTCGCAGGGGCACTGTTCCGGTCGCGAGAATGATTTTTTTCCCTTGTAGTGATTCGCCGCCGGAAACTTCGACCGTCAGATCGGGCCGGACGAGGGCCGTTCCCTTGACGACTTCGACCCCGGAATCGCGCAGGAGGGCTTCGACGCCCATGCCGAGCCGTTTGGTCACCCGTTGCTTGAACTGCACGACCGTTTTCATGTCGACCCCGGGCGCCGCGGCCAGCGTGATGCCGCGACGTTTGCCGGCGTTGATCGAGTCAATCGATTTGGCGGTGTCGACCAGCGTTTTCGTCGGGATGCAGCCCCGGTTGAGGCACACGCCGCCGAGCTCGCGTTCCTCGATCAGCGTGACGTCAAGCCCGAGTCGCGCGGCCTGCACCGCGGCGATGTATCCGCCCGGCCCGCCGCCGATAACGATAATGTCCGTATTTTGCATATATCAGGTTGAAGGAAGAAGGTTGAGGGAGGGGCGGGCTAACGTGCTTTCCTGCTGCAAAGAAACAATCCGAAAATGGTCAGGGCGGCGTTGACGAGCAGCAGCGAAAAACCGAAATTGAACGTGACGCTTTCGCCCCGGCACAGGCCGACGACCAAGCCGATGAGATTCCAGCGTTCAACGGCCAGACAGACGAGCGGGGCGGCGATGCAAACGAATGGTACGCAGGCGTCGATCACGCGGCGTTTGGTGAACAGTCCGAAAACGTACAGCCCGAGCAGCGGCCCGTAGGTGTAGGCGGCCATCTGGTAAACGATGGTGATGATGGCCGTTTTGTCCTTCAAAAGGTTGACCATGAGGATGACGCTCAGGAAAATCAGCGTGACCCCGCACTGGACGAGGTAGCGAATCCGCATTTTGGAGCGGTCGCTGAGTTTTTCGCGTTTCTCAAGCCCGACCAAATCGACACAGGTCGAAGTCGTCAGGGCGGTGATCGCGTTGGCCGTGCAGGGATAGGCGGCGGAAATCAGCCCGACGAAAAAGCAGATGCCCGCGAGCGGCCCGAGATAGTCGAACGAAACGATCGGGAAAACGCGGTCCGGGTCGGAAATGACTTCGTCGGCGAGAATGCCCTGCTGCTGGCAGAAAATGGCGAGTGTGGCGCCCAGGAAAAGGAAAACGAAATTGACGATCACGATGAGGATCACCGAAACGATCATGTTCTTTTGCGATTCCCACATCGTTTTGCAACTCAGGCTTTTCTGCATCATGCCCTGGTCGAGCCCGGTCATCGCGATGGGCATGAAAACGCCGGCGAGGAACTGTTTGAAGAAATTCGTTTTCGACCCCCAGTCATGGTCGATCAGTTTGAAATAATCGCTGCTTGAAACTTCGGAAAAAAGGCGTCCGAGCGGCATGTTCAGCGCCGATGCGATCGCGCCGATCGTGATGACGACGGCCAGCAGCATGAAGGTCGTCTGGATCGAATCGGTCCAAACGATGGTTTTGACGCCGCACTGGCAGGTGGAGGCGATGACGAGCAGGATGAAAATCAGTCCGGCGAGCCAGAAGGGCACATTCATTTCTTTGAGCACGAATTCGTGCAGGACCATGATCACGACGAAGGCCCGGATCGCGGCCCCGAGCATTCGCGAGAGGAGAAAAAAGCAGGCCCCGGTCTTGTAGCTGTAATACCCGAAACGCTGTTCGAGGTAGGTGTAGATCGAGGTCAGGTTCAACCGGTAATACAGCGGAATGAGAATGAACGCGATGACGGCGTATCCGACCGGGAAACCGAGGATCAATTGGAAATAGTAAAAATTCTGTTTGAGCACGTTGCCCGGCACGGACATGAAGGTCACGCCGGAAAGCGAGGCCCCGATCATGCCGTAGGCGACCAGCAGCCAGTTCGATTTGCGGTCGCCGATGTAGAAGGCCTTC
>JAVBQX010000321.1:0-5465 GCA_031548645.1 Thermoguttaceae bacterium | reverse complement strand
GTAACAATAGATTGTACAACCCTTTCAGGGTTGATGGCTCTTGTGGGGGCTTCGTTTTCTACCAATATCTTACCCCTAACGGGGTAATTGACATACAAATAAAACGTATCGAAAGCTAATTCGATAACTTCGTAGTACCTTTTCGAGATATTGTGGTGGCGATAAAAAATGAACCTCGCTTCCAACGCCGTTTGCTGCGCCAATGTGGGGAGTTACGCAAAAAGTGGTGTTTTCAGGCATTGGCGAAGCAAGCGATCCATCGGATGTGTTTATAACTTATTGCCAACACAATAAGCCTCAATGTTCAGGCGGGGCAGCCATTGCCTCTTTGAGCAGTTCGCCCTGGCCGAGGAACCAGCGCATGGGCGGTCGGCTCAGAGTGCCGGAGGTTTCAAGCACCACGTCTTCGTTGATAACCTCGACGATTTTCCCGATAAAGGAACCGATGCGGAAGGGTTCGTTGAGTTTGACGCGGACCGTGTTGTCATCAAGATGGTTCCGGAACCAGAATTCCGGTTCGCCGCCGACATAGACAATGCCGGTCAGCCGGGCGTAATCCGACGCATCGACCCCGCCGCGAGAAAACTGGAGTAGGTTTCGCGAGTCGATCGGCCCGGTATAGGTTTCGAGCAACCCGCTGGAAAGCCGCTGCCAGTAATAGCCGCCGGGCAGCCTGTCGCGAAGAGGGAATTCGGCGTTGGGGTCGCTCAACTCCGGAACGATGAGCCCTTCGATTTGCATGGAAATGTCGACCAGATCGGCGTTTTCAACCGGTAGGATATTCAGGGCGTTGATCCGATGCGTGAAGGGCGCCCAGTAAAATTCATAGAGAAAACGGCTCAATTCGTCGAGCGACGTCCGGGCGTTCAACTGGAACGACATGACGTAGGAATACGCCCCTGTTGAGGGAATATCCCTGTTCCGGGCAGTCACGGTGAAATTTTCGAACCGGCAGTCTTCGCCCGCTTCAATCAGCCAACTGTGATACAGCGTTTGGGCGACCCTCCCCTGTGAACCGACCGGCAGCGAACGGCGACGCAAATCCCGCGAAGCCAACTGTTGCAGCGTGGTCTTGCCCCCGGCGATGCCTTTTTCCAATTGATCCTTGTTCTTTTCCGCCTCTTCAATTTCAGTCAGCAGTTTCGCACGCGGTTCGGCGAACTGCGTCCGATAGGCCCAAGTGCCGCCGTACCAGAGGCAGAATCCCAGAAACGCGATCAGCATGATCAAATTGCGCCAGGTTTTCATGCGGCACCTCCTTCCGGGGCGGCGGCTTCAGCGTCAGGATTACCTGCTTCGGTTTCAGGGGCGACATCCTCCAATGCGTCTTTCGGCAAATAGCCGCCGGGATAAACCTGGCGTTGCGGCGGTTTTTGATTTTCCGTCGTTGCCTTGCCGTTGTCGACCGAAGCAAGGGGAACGTAACCGATCGGCAGGACATGCTGTGCCGCCGCCTTTTTCACGGAGGAAACTGACGCCTTGTCATTCGTCGCGGTTGGTGACGCCGGGGAAAGAGCGTTCGCTTCGGGTTGCGGTTTCGGCGAATATTCCGGCGGTTGAACGTGGGGCCGTTCGACCTTTTCCTTCGCGGGAGTTTCATCAGCATCAGTCGACGCGGGTTTCGGGGAATATTCCCTTGCAAACACGTGCTTCATGGCCGGTTTATCTCGCGGCGCGACGTCGGGCTGCGATTCGGCGTTTTGCGATTCCGCGGCGGTCGGCGTTGTTTGCGTCGCTGTATCGGGCGTTGTCACCGTCGCTTCCCGCGGCGGCTCGTTTTTCGGGAAGTCGGGCGCGATGTTCGACGCCTGTTGAAGCTCGGGCGAAAGAAATCGCGTGTAACCCGCACCGTAGCGTTTGTTGACGTAAAAGATGCGAAGGGAGCACGAAACCGGATATCCGCCGCCCCGCTGCGAGTTGGGTTGTTGATCGTGTACCATGACGCGATGAAAACCGTCGTTGAACCTCGCGATGATCTGTTGAAGCACCGTGGTGTCACGGACGCGGACTTTCAGGTCGACGAAAAAATTCGGGGCCCCGATGAAACGCATCTGGTCGACGACCAAATCCTGTTCATCGGGCAGCCGCACCGAAATGTCCCGCAATTCGTCGAGCCAGATCATTTGCCCGTTTTCCCATGCGTTGGCATAAGTGAGTTGCCGGAAAGTCGGATAAAGCTGTTGGCGCTCGGTTTCCAGTTCCGTGATGTCGGTTTTCAACTCGGCCAGACGCGTGTTGAGTTGCGCGAGGGAACGGCTGTTCCAGGCCCAGGCCCCGTAACCGATGATGCCGACCAGCAGCAGGAAAAGCGCGACGAATCGAGCGATATTGAGCGGCTGCGGTTTTTCCCGCGGGTGCAGGAAGTCGATCCGCATCGGCGATTTCGATTGCTCGCTCAAAATCATGCCGAACAGCGCGGCGTAATGCCCCGGGTTGACCGAAACGCCGGTGATGTTCGCCCTGGCCGGGGCGGAAACGCAGTTGAGTTGGAAGGGATTCTGGACCGTCGTTTCGATTTCCTGGTCGGTCAGGCGTTCCTGCAACGGCTTGAAAGCGTCGGCGTCTCCGTACAGGATGACCTTTTCGAGCACGGCCCCTTCGACTTCCTGGCGGGACACGGCGATCGTCCGGGCGATTTCCGACACGATTCGGAGCGTACGTTCTTCGTCGGCAAGAGACTCGGGCAGTTTGATCGAACGGACGAACATGACGTTCGCTTCCTCGACGACCACCATGTCGATTTCCGATGCCGTACATTGCACCAGCAAAACGGGCTGGTTGATCGCAGCATTCGAATTCCAGTGCAATTCGGCGAGGGCCAGCGGTCGGAACTCGATTCGCCTGGCCCGAAACCCCGACGCCTGGCACAAGACGCGGTATTGCTTCAACTGCGCCCGGGAAATCGTCGCGGCGATGGTACGCACGTGTTCACCTTCCGGTGAGGGGCTGGTGATGAAATCAATCGGGCTGGTTTCGGAAAAGCCTGGGGAGTCGCGCAGGGCCTGATTTTTGACAAGATCGGGCAGCTCTTCCGGTTTCGACTTGGGAAGCTGGAAGGTCATCATGTCGACCGCGGCGCGATTCAGACCGAGCAACAACGACGCGTGCGGAATTTTGTGACGTTTCAACAGGTGTTTCAACGTCAGGCCGATGTCGACTGTTTTGGCTTCGTCCGTGCCTTCCCCGAGCTCAAGAGGTGCGGATTCCGCCTTGAGGATTCGGATCGAACCCCGTTGGGACGACGCCAGAACGAGCCGGAGTTCCGTCGCGTCCCAATCGACTGCGAGATAATTTGCCATGAGTTTCTATTACTATTTGATCAATCGCCAACGAAAACTGTTTTTACGCCTGACGATGGGATGGTGCGGGTCCAAATGCCAAAGAAATGGCGGGCGGGGAAGGAAGGGCGGAAATATTGCCCATCCATCCTATCATAATAACAGAAACGGCGAAAAATATCAACGAATTTTGAGTTTTTCATGACTTTTGCGACAAAAATCCCAATGTCGCATCTGCGAACGTTGCATATTTGTCATAGTGTGTAATGTTTTTCTATATTGACTGGACTTTACACGGCGAATGTGTTTTAATGAGTACGCACGAAGTTGATTCGTACGGAAATTCACACGCTTTCAGTAAACAGAAAATCAATGGAAATCATTCGAAGACGTGCGTTTGCCCGAGCAGGATTGGCCGGTAATCCTTCGGATGGATATCACGGGAAAACCCTTTCAGTCATCCTGCGGAACTATTGGGCCGAAGTCACTTTGTACGAATGGGACCGGCTCGAAATCGTTGCAAGCCACAAAGACTTGAGCATCTTTCGCAGTATCTCAGAACTGGCGGATGATGTACGTTTGCACGGTTATTATGGCGGTGTCCGACTTATCAAGGCTTCTATCAAGGGTTTCTATGATTACTGTGCGATTCAAGGAATCAAACTGAAATCCGAAAATTTTTCCATACGCTACGAATCGAATATCCCGCGCCAGGTTGGTTTGGCCGGTTCGAGCGCGATTATCGTTGCAACATTTCGATGTCTGCTCGATTTTTATTGTGTCGAAATTCCTAAAAATGTTCTGCCCTCGCTCGTACTTTCCATTGAACGCGACGAGTTGGGAATCATGGCCGGATTGCAGGATCGTGTTGCGCAAGTATATGAAGGAATGACCTTTATGAATTTTTCGCTTGATGCAATGCGTATGATTGACGGATTTTCGTGCGGTGAATACGAATCGATTCCGTTGGGATATGTGCCTCCAATTTATATTGCCTATTCTTCTGATGCGGGAGAGCCGACGGAGCGTTTTCATAACAATCTGCGTGCGCGATATGACGCCGGGGATGAATCGGTAGTCAATGCCATGAAACTATTTGCGCAAATCGCTCAGGATGCCCGTGAAGCGATTTACGCAAAAGATCACGCTGAACTGGCAAGACTGATGAATGCGAATTTCGATTTACGTCACTCGATTTGCCGTTTACCGCGCGAGCACGTTGAGATGATTGAAGTTGCTCGAGCTTCGGGGGCCTCGGCCAAATTCGCCGGTTCCGGAGGAGCGATTGTCGGCACCTATCCGAATGAAAACACTTATCATAACCTAAAGAACGCACTCAACGCCATCGGCTGCCAGGTGATCAAAGCGATGGTTTGACTGCCGGTTTTCGGTCTGCTTTGAAATAGTTTGTCAAAATGACACGATCGAAATGACAGTGATAAAACGCAATATTGCCTTAACTCTTGTTATAATAAAGGATAACGTTAACACCTGCAACGTGGCACGGCAATTGCTTTCACATAATCAGATATTGGCAACGTCACGGCAGGATTCTTGCCGTTCGGGCAAGATATTTTCACCTTTTATGACGATGCTACGCAAGGGAAAAAATTTTTGAAACTTTTCAGGGGCGAATACGTATCCAATAAGAGAGGGCTGGTGTTACGGCCTATCATCATTTTTAAGAGGGAGCGTCACCATGAATTTCGAGCGAAGCGATTTTGTCCGTGTCGTCAAGCGGATGACCGAAGCGTCCGGCTACCTTGATCTTGAGATGCCTCAGCAGGCGATCGAAACGCTTCGTTGTATCAAAGAGTCCGGCCCGTTCGAGGCCCAGGTCGAGTTCCTGCGGGGTAAGGCCCTGCAACAGGACAAACGGTTCGAAGACGCGGCGGTCTGTCTTGCCGTGGCCGCGAAAAGCGTTCCGGCGGAATATAAAAAACGGGCTTTTGAATATCTCTCCGAGTGCGTTCGCGAGTCGTGCAACCCCTCCCAACTGGCCTTGGTCTCCTTCTGCGTGTACCGCGGCGCGAAGCCGTCGCCGAAGTATCATCGTTTTTTGCATTGAATAACTGTCAAAAAACAAAATGCCCAAAAAGGGAATTTACGATTTCACGCAAAGACGCAAAGCAGACAAAGAACGCCAAGTTTCCTTAAAATTCTTTGCGAACTTTGTTTTCCTGGCGA
>JAVBQX010000256.1:0-10121 GCA_031548645.1 Thermoguttaceae bacterium | reverse complement strand
AGCCGCGCATGATCGAATTGCAGAAAAAATACGCCCGCGACCTGCTGACGCATGTCAACCCCTATACGAAACTACCCTACACGCAGGACCCTTGCGTCGCGATGGTCGAAATCAGCAACGAGGATTCGATCGTCACGGAATGGGCCGGCGGGCGACTGGATTCGCTGCCCGAACCTTACGGCGGACTGCTCCGAACACTCTGGAACGATTGGCTTCGCGAGAAATACTCGTCGACGGAACAGTTGCGCGAAGCCTGGAAGGCGAAATCCGTTCCGTTGGGCGACGAGATGTGCCCCGATCTCGATTTTTCGACCGACCGCTCGTTGCTGACGCGGCGGTTGACGTTGCAAACCGACGCCAAATCGAAGGCGGAAATGTGGATCGTCGACAACGTGCTGAAACTCAAGGTCAACGAGATGGGCGAAGCCGCCTGGATTCCGCAGGTTTTTTATTCCGGCGTGCCGATCCAAAAGGCCGCACCCTACACGTTGAGCGTGCGGATGCGGGCCGACAAGGAAACGACGGTCAGCGTCGGCGTGCGGCGTGACGCCGACCCCTGGGATTATCTCGGCGGACAGCGCCGGTTGAACCTGACGCCCGAATGGCAGACCTTCGACGTGTCGTTTTACGCTTCGGATTCGTATGACAAGGCGAGGATCGACATCGGCGGACTTTCGGCGGGCGTGATTTATGAGATCGACGACATTTCGTTGCGCCCCGGCGGAACCTTCGGCCCGAAAGCCGACCAGACGCTGGAAACCGGCAACCTGGCCCTGGTTTCGCCCTTCGATTCGGGCGCTTTGCCGGTCATGACTCGCGATTTCGTCGAGTTCCTGTTCCGTATCGAGCGGGATTACTGGATCGGCATGGGAACCTTCCTCAAGAACGAACTGAAGGTACAGTCGCCCGTCGCGGGAACGCAACTCAATTACGGTTCGACGCTCGTGCAGTCGCAGCTCGACTATTGCGACAACCACGCCTACTGGAATCACCCGGTTTTTCCGGGCCGGGACTGGGACACCTCGAACTGGTACATTCGCAACATTTCGCTGGCGAATTTCGCCGCGACGGGCACGCTGCCCCGTCTGGCGGCGCACCGCGTCGTCGACAAGCCGTACACGGTCAGCGAGTATGACCATCCGTTCCCGAACGAGTACAACGCCGAGGGCCAGCCGATGATCGCAGCGATGGGACGCTTCCAGGATTGGGATGGCATTTTTCCCTTCGCCTACGCGCATTCGAACAATTTCGAGCCGCAGTACGTGACGAGTTTTTTCGACACGGTCGGCAACGTCGGACGTTTGGCCCATTCGATCGCGTGTCACACGATGTTCGTTCGCGGTGACGTCGCCGTCGCCGAAAAGCAATATGAAGTCGCCCTGACCGCGCAGCGGGAAATCGACGTCGTCGCAAATGCCCGCAACCCGTGGGCGCTCGGCTGGCGAGGACTCGGGGCCGACGACCGCCTGTCGCTTTTGCATGGGGTCGGCGTCGATGTTTCGGGGCAGGCGTCGCCCGACATGCCGGTCGTTCCGCGCGACCAGAAGCTTTTCGTGAGCGACACGGGCCAGATTTGCTGGGACATGACCGCGGAGGGACGCGGTTTCATGACCGTCAATTCGGACGGCACGAAGCTATTCAGCGGTTTCGTGCCCGACAAAGCGGTGGCCTTGGGCGACGTGTCGCTTGAAATCGGCAAAACGCGACTCGGTTGGTGTACCGTTTCGCTCGTTTCCCGAAATGCGAACGGCTTTGGAGCCGACGGTCAAGGGGTCAAACTGCTGGTCGCCGCGACGGGCAAATACGTCAACACCGACATGACCCTTGAGCGGGTGGGAGATGACCGCGTCACGGTCGGCAACAAATACGGTCGCGGGCCGGTTCTCTGCGAGGGCATTCCGGCCGTCTTGACGCTGCCCGTCGCCGCCGAACGGGTGATCGTGTATCCGCTCGACGCGTCGGGGAACCGCAAAACGCGTTATTCGGCGAAACCGATCACGGGGCGTGACGACGCGGCCACGGTCGAACTGTCACCGCAATATCAGACGCTTTGGTACGAAATCGAAATCACGCCGGGGGAATAGTACCCAGCTCAAGTCATTTTTGTGCATTCCATTCAACGGGCGCGAATCGCAGCCGCGAACGCCGCGAACGCAGAGAGCGTAGCGAACGGAGTGACCGGTGTGACCGGTGTGGGGCGTGTCCGTTTGGGTGAACGTGTTGTGCGTTTTTGGTTTGCCGTTCGAAATCCTTCGGGGATCGGCGTGCTTTCTGTCTTGCGGCTCCTCACTCCGGTCACTCCGCTGCGCTGCGTTCCCGGGCTGCCATGGTGGCGGTCTCGGCGAGACCGCCCTACCTCAACACACCACGAGTTCTGTTTTCTCACGCGTCCCAGGAGCGGGCGGCGTCGTTGCGCTCGGGGGATTTCCCGGCGGGCGTGTGCGGGGCTTTCGGTTTGATGTCCTGCGATTTTTGCGTGCCCAAAGCCTTGGAATCGAAAGTCGCCGAATTCTTCGCCGCGTCGTTTTTCGATCCGAACTTTTCGCAGATTTCCTTCCAGCATTGGCGTTCGGTCATGAGAACCTTGAGCGCGTCGTCAAGCGAGGCCGCGTCCTGCGGTCCGCGAACGGCCACGAGCTTCCGAAAGATGAAAACGTAGATCGAGGCCAGCGACTGCGCAATCTCGGGCGAACTCTTCATGTCGAGGCTGCACAGGACTTCTGTGACGATGTCCTGCGTTCGCGTGAGCGTTTGGAACGCGCCTTCGACGTCGTTGTTTTCCCAATGCTGCCGGGTGCGGTGAATATTTTTGATCGCCGCTTCGACGAGCATGAGCTGGATTTTCTGCGGCGTTGCGGTGGCGACTTCGCTTTCGATGTAGGTTGTCCGGGCCTTTTGCGAGGTTTGCATGGTGTCGTGTTCTCAATGGGAAATGATGGGGGTTATCAACTGCCGGTGCTGCCGGTGGCGATGCCTTGAACGGCCGACATGGACTTCTGCAACTTGGCCAACGTGGTTTCCATGAAAATGAATTTTTTGTAAAGAAAGACGGTTTTGGCGTCAAGCCGCGCTTGCAGATATTCTTCGCGGTCGGCGCCTTCCTCGATTTTTCGTTGCAGCGTTTCGTACTTGTAGCCGAGCGCGCCGTCTTTGATCGCCGTGTAGCGTTCGGCCATTTCGGTGTATTTGGCCGCGAAACCGACCTGCTTTTCGACCGGCTTGCCGTCCTTGTCGATGTCGACGACCGTCGTCTTGATGAAAAACTCGCGAATCCCCGCAGCGTTTTCCTTGTACAACGCGTCGAAGGTTTCCTCGTCGAATTCCAACAGCCGCGTTTCGGCATTGATCTTGACGCCGAGCTGCATGAGCGATTCGACACCGGTCTTTTTGTTGGAAAACTTTTCGGTGATCATGTTGGTCAGGTCGCGGTACAGGTTTCGCGTGGTCGAATCGGAAAACAGGGCTCCGTACTCGTCGTTTTCCGGATCGGAGTAGGTGGCCTCAAGATACACTTCGAAAAACTTGTTGATGTTCTCAACGTAGGATTTGATGCTTGTCTTGATTTCCGAGCTGGAACTTTCGGTCGACACGGTGACCGGCGATGTGCTTGATCCCTTGATTTCGATGTTGATGTTGGGCACCGCGTTCTTGATGATGTTCGTGCTCGAAGTCAGCATGACGCTGTTTTTCGCGTTGATGTCGCCGTAAACGACCACCGCGTCGCGGGCCTCGTTCATGACTTCCTGCGTCATGCCGAGCGCCGAAAGGTCGACCGTCAGTTTCGCCGCTTCGCCGGTGCGTCCGCCGCTGATCATCAGGCGGTAGGGTTTCGAGCCTCCGTCGTTGAAGATGCTGGCTTCGATGCCCATGCCCATGCCGTTGAGTTTTTCGACGATGGTCGTGAGCGTGTCCTTTTCGGTGATGCTGAGATTGTAGGTCATCGAGCCGTCGATGACGTCGCGAATGTTGCCGCTGCCGTAAATATTCTTCTTTTCCGCCGGTTGCAGGAAGTGCAGGTCGGAAGCCATCGTGGAATAGCTGTCCCCTTCGGAGATGGTCATCGTTTCCGTTCCGCCGGCATTGTCGATGATACGGATGCCGTCTCCCGCCGGGTTGATTTCGGCCACGACCGAAGCGCCGCCGTTGCCCGAAATGGCGCGAATCAAATCGCCGACCGTCCGGATATCGTCCGACATGGTGACGATGCCCTTGTTGCCCTTGCTGTCGACGATGACGATCGACCCCATCGTGTCGACGCCCTTTCCGCCGTTCAGGTCGGACAGGAGCGTGTGGCCGGAAACGACCTGCAAATCCAGGTCCTGCGGAACGTGAGTGGCATAATCCGTGCTGGCCGTGTAGGTCAGCTACATCTTCGCGGCCAGGTCGCCGACGCCGTCCTCGAAAACGATGCTCGAACCGTACCCGTTCGAGGTGTCCTTGATCTCCAACCCCGTCTTGGCGCTGTTGAGCTGGACTTTCAGGCCGATTCCCTCGGATTCCAGCTTGGCGTTGACCATTTTCATGTAGTCTTCAAGGGTTTCCACCTTGGCCACGTCGTCGGTGGCAAACTCCAGGGTCGCGATTTTGCCGGTCAGGTCCTTGACGTTGATTTTGAGTATTTCCGCGCCGTTCGGGGCGGTAAAACCGATGCCGGCTCCGCCGTCGAGACTGCTCATCAGCACCGAACCGAGACTCCCCATGATGCGTGTGCTGGTGACCGTGCCGTTGTTCGAGGTCACGGCGCTCGCCGACGACGAGGGTACCATTCCCAGCGAAACCAGCGACGACGAACCGTTGAGCGTCTTGACGGAAAATTTCGCCTTGTTTTTATCGACCGTGATTTTTTCGCCGGGATTGTCAGGGTCGTCTTCCTCGGTCGGTATCTTGTAGGTCAGGTCTTTCCATTCGAGTCGCTGCCCGTCGCTGGAAATGGTGATCGAGATTTTGTCCTTGAGCGTTTCGTTTTCGGTAATCGTTTTGATGAGATCGCCCAACGTGATTTCGTCGTCGTGACGGGCCGGCGTGTCGATGACGGCTTTGCCGTTCTCGTCCGTTACGGTTTTTCCGTCGTCATCCTTTTTGAGCGTCGCGGAGGTGAATTTCGAGAAATCGATCGTCGCCTTGGTGCCGTCGGCCAGCGTGATTTCCAGGTCTTCCGAAAAGGAATTGCATTCGAATCCGTTCCCGTCGTGCAAAGCCGCGAGGTCGAGATCCAATCCCAGCCGGACGATTTGCGTCCCGGTGGCCGACTGCGAATCGGTGTTGATCCCCGCCAGCCCGAGCGACGCGGCGGTCGTCCCCCCCGCCACTTCCTGCACGATGAGTTTGCCGTCCGTCTGCCCGGAAAGATCGGTCAGCTTGAGGCGGTCGCCGTCGATTTCGGCCCGGACGCTGATGGTCGTGTTGTTGTTGATCGCGTCGAGCACGTCGTTCATCGTCGTCGCCCCGCGAAGATCAATGGTCGCCTTGTCGCCGCTTTTGTCGGTGATGCGAATCTGGCCGCGTGCGAACCCTTCGCCGCCGTTGAGATTTTTCAGCTCGAAATTCGTTTCCAGATTCCGCCCGTAACGTACGGTGATGTTGCCGGTGATGCCCAGCGCTTCGGTCGCGCTTTTGACGCCGGAACTGAGAATCTGGTGCTGTGAGGCCGTCCGGATCGGCGTAAAGGTGTGCGTCCCCGCTGGCGGGTTGCCGTTCCGCGAGACCCCAAGAACGCTTTCGTTGCTGCTTTTGACATCGCGACGATCAAAAACCGTGGTTTTCGTCAGGTTCTTGATCATGTAGTTCGACGTCGAAAACAGGGTCGTAAATTGCGAAATGTAGCTCTGTTGCAGCAGGTACTTTTCATTCCGCGTCTTAAGATTTTTGAGCGTCCCCGATTGCAGCGAGACCAGCTTTTCAATCGTTCCCTGGATATCCATGCCCGAAATCAGGCCGGTGCCGAGTTGTATGCTACCCATATCTTGTGTGCCTTTTCCGGCTTTCGCGAAATTTCGATAAGCAGCGAACTGTACCAGTGTACAGAACATCGCATCTTTTATCGTCTTTCTGGCCGCGTTTCCGTAGAACTTTCCGGAAAATATGCGGATTAAGTAAAATATCACTGAAATTTTGTGAAAATATAGGTTATTTTCTACGTGATGTAGGAAAATATTGATAATTGCTGCAAAATTGTAAATTTCCGGAAAAAACGTTGGTCTGCGATCAACGGGTATCGTGACATCACATATTATCGAATGATTATCTAACCTAATTCTCGTTGCTATTACACTCGTCCGTAGAAAATTGCTCTTGAAACGAATTGCGGGAATTCTTATCATCCGCAAAATTTCCCTCAAAAAATGCGCAGATTCGGCGCATGACACGTCGGGAAATAAACACACCCGCCCCATTGAGTCCGTCGGAAAAGCAAAGAACAGACAGGAACAGGAAGCCGAACACAATGACCAACATCCGACACTCCTCGTCACCGCATCACGAAAAAAAACATATCATGGCCAACATAAAACATGCCGTCGCCCTTTGTTTGCCGCCGATTTTTGCGGCCTTTGTGCTTGCGCTCTTTGCCGGAGAGCTTGTCGCACAACAGACGTCGCCCCCGCGCGGGGACCAACCGGCGCAACAGCTTTGGAAACTCAACCACATCAGCGCCGAAAACGCCGAACGCGCCCTGTTGCAGGTTTTGCCGCCGGAAACGGTCAAATCCGTGGTTATTCAGGTCAAACCGGAAACCAACGAAATCAACCTGATCGGCATCGCCAGCGCTGTTCAAGCGACCGTGCAGGCTCTGGGGACAATCGACAAGGCGCCGGCGGCACCGTACCTCAACACGGGGGCCAATCCGCAATTTCAGCAGCCGCCAAGCCAACAATCGTCACTGCCGCAGTTCGGCATGACCGACGCGGCGCAAAGCAGGAATGTCGCACAAAATGCGACTTCGCCGACGAATATCACGTTGCGCGACGCGACGCATAACCCGAATTTCGCCGACTGGAACGGTCAAACGCCGGAAGGCAACGAGCCCGGCACGTATTTCTGCAAGCCGTCGCAATTGCAGGCCGTCACCCGCGAACTGCAATCGCGTTTCAGCGGCATTGCGATGGAAACATTGCCCGAAAGCGGGAAAATTCTAGTCTGGGCCCCGCAGCGGGTGCATCGCGAAATCACCGCCCTCATGACCCAGGCGGGGGCCTGGGCCGAAGTGCCGCCCGGACGCGACCCCCGCGAATTCGAGGGGACGCTCATGCGTTTCGCGTCCGAGCCGCGATCGGCGAACGTTCCGCCGCAGCCGGTGGTCGAACGCAAGCACGTGCCGAAATACGCGACGCTCGACCAGATCGAAGCCAAATTGCAGGTCCTGTTCGGCAACCGCCTGATCGACATGCAGAGTTCCGACACGCAGTTGAAAAAATATCGCGTCGCCATTCCGCGTTCGCAGGGCACGACCGTTTGCGAGCTGGTGCTGGATTACCCGGACTATCAAATCGACGTCAAAGCCCCGCAGAACGTCGCCGACGAAATGCAGCGGCTCCTGCAGGCCATCGACCAACCGGCCCCGGACGAGGGCCGGGATCGCCGATTCATTTCGATCCAAAATTCCGACGCGGAGCAGATTCGCAAGCTGCTCGACGTTTACCGCTCGAAGGCCGTGCATGATTCGAGCCGACTGTTGCGCAACAACCGGAACCCGAACATGCTGGCATATCAACGCAACGGCAACCCGACCTATTCCGACGGGCGCAATCCCGTACGACAGGTCAACTACGTGACGCAGGATGACGGTCTGGGAGGCGGTTTAGGCACAGGAGCGGGAACCGGTCCCGCGTTCGGCGGCGGATTGGGTGATGGCGGCTTGGGCGGCATGATGCCGGGTTATGACGGTGCGGAACCCCCCGGAATCTCCCTGATCCCGGGAACGGAATCGAAAATCCAGGTGCTGCCCGATCTTGACGTGGTGATCATCGACGCGCCGCCCGAGGAAGTACGACGCATCATGGAAATGATTGATCAGTTGGGAGAATTGGGCAAACTCGCCCAGTCGGAAATCGAAGTCATGTTCCTGAAAAACGTGCAATGCGAATCGCTCTACTCAATTTTACAAACTGTGTTGCGAATTTCGCCGATCACCGGACGTGAGGTGTACCTTTATGATGAAATGTTCAGCACGAAACAGGGCCGCGTTTGGGTTCTCCCGCTGCACAACCCGAACGCCATGCTGGTCGTCGGCTGGGGACAGGCCCCCAATGCCATGAAGGCGCTCATCGAGCAACTCGACCAGCCGGTCAATGCGAAAAACAGTCTCCTGCGGGTCATCAAACTGGAATCCGCGCCCGCGAAACAGGTGGCAACCGTACTGACCGACTTTTTCGCCGCCGCGCCCGCCGGACCGGGCGTCGCCGGTTCGGGGTTTTACCCGAGAATCCGCATTTTGGAAGACCCCCGCACGAACAGCCTGATCGTCCAGGCGGCCCCGAACGATTACCGTGACATTGAGCGGATCATCGCCGAGCTCGACGTCGCGAAAGGCGGCCTGAAGCTCCAGGTCAAGACGTACAAGATGAAATACCTGCTCGCCGCCGACATGGTGACCGCCTTGAACGACACGCTCGAAATGGCGCTGACCGGCACTTTGGACGAAAGAATTCCGACCATCGTATTGCCGCTGGATCAGGGACGGCGGATCATCGATTCCGGCTTTTTGACCGAGGTGACCTTCAAGGCCGTCAACGCGACGAACACGGTCGTCGTGACCGCGCCGGCGAATTGCCTGCCGCTCATCGACGAATTGATCAACATGCTCGACCAGTCGCAGGGCACGGCTGTCATCAAGGTGATTCCGATTCAATACAGCGACGCGGAAACGATCCGCAGCGCGCTGGAAAGCCTGATTCCCTCGCAAGCCGGAGCGGGCGGCGTGCAACTGCCCACCGCGGAAGGAGGCGAAACCTTCATCCCGATCAAGTTCACCACCGACATTCGCTCGAACAGCGTCATCGTGGCCGGTGCCGAGAACGACATTTTCTTCATCGAGACGCTGATCAAGAGCCTTGACAAAAAGGACGCGCTGCAGCGGGAAACGAAAATTTATCAGCTTCGGAACACCAGCGCGAAAGACGTTGCGGGGGCCATCAAACTGTACCTCGACGAACGCACGAAAATGCAGGAGGCCGAAATCATCAGTCCCTACCAGAAGCTGCAAAGCGCGGCCGTCGTCGTTCCCGAACCGATCGCGAACGTCCTCATCGTCAGCGCGGCCGACCAGTACATGACGGAAATCGAGGACATGATCAAAAGCCTTGACAAGGAACCGCCGCAGGTCATGGTCCAGGTTTTGATCGCGGAAGTCACGCTCGGCAACGCCAACGAATTCGGCATCGAACTCGGCCTGCAGGACCCCCTGCTGTTCAGCCGCAGTTCGGTCGTGACACCCACATCGGGCGGTACGGGCGAACTCGTTCCGGGCTACAATTTCAACGACCCCAGCGTGGGACTCGGCAACAGCGCGACGCCCGATTCGCTGGCCACGGCGGGAACGGTGGGCACACAGATGCTGAGTAATTTCGCCACGGGCCGGGTCAACAGCGACTCGGGGTTCGGTGGCCTGATTTTCTCGGCGAGCAGCGACGCGGTCAGTGTTTTGATCCGCGCCATGCAGGAAAAAACCCGCGTCGAAATTTTAAGTCGCCCGCAGATCACGGCTCAGGACAACCAATTGGCCATTATCTTCGTCGGCCAGAAGGTCCTGCGATCCAAGGGATCACAGACCAACAACGGGGTGATTACCAGCAATGCGGAAGACGAGGACGTTGGTTTGTTTCTCGGTGTGATTCCACGAATCAGCAAGAGTGACAAGGATGCCGACCCCGACAAGATCGTCATGCTCATTTCCGCCTCGAAATCAAGTCTCGGCGCCGCCAGCGACGGAATGACGACGGTCGTTTCCGGAAACCTGGTACGCACGCCGAACATCAACCAGACGCGGACGGAAACGATCGTCAGCGCCCAGGACGGCGAAACCGTCCTGCTCGGCGGATTGATCAGCACGGACAAACAGGAGATATGCCGCGGAGTGCCCTACCTTTCGAACGTTCCCGTTTTGGGGAACCTCTTCAAGTATGAGT
>JAVBQX010000128.1:0-10060 GCA_031548645.1 Thermoguttaceae bacterium | reverse complement strand
GGCCTGACGCCGGACGACGTGAGCCGGTACGTGCAAATCGCGATGAACGACGACGTCATCACGCAGGTCGTCGACGGCCAGCGTTACATCAACGTCGTGGCCCGGCTCGGCGACGAATATCGCGAAGACGTCCGCGAACTGCGCCACTTGCCGATTCCGCTCGCTTCCGGCGGAGAGGTGCCGCTCGAAGCCCTGTGTTCCCGGTTCGACCCCGAAGCGGCCGGGCCGAGCCAGATCGAACACGAAGGCGGCCAGCGGCTCATTCTCGTGCAGTGCAACCCGGCCAATCGCGGTTCGGTCGACGTCAAGAACGACATCGAAGCGGCGTTGGCGCCGGAGCTCAACGACTTGACGCGGGATCATTATTCGCTCGAACTGGCCGGGCTGTTTCAAAGCGAACAGGAAGCCTCGCTCCGCATCGTGTCATTGTCGGGCGTCGCCGTGCTGGCCATTTTCCTGGTGCTGTACACGATGTTCAAGTCGGCCAACATTTCGATGCAGATCATGGTCGCGCTCCCCATGGCGCTCATCGGCGCGGTCGTCGCCATGCTCATCACGGGGCAGGACCGTACGATCCCGAATCTCGTCGGCATGATTTCGCTGCTCGGTATCGCTTCGCGAAACGGCATCCTGCTAATCGACCATTATTTTCACCTCGTCCTGCACGAGGGCGAAACCTGGTCGAAGGAAATGCTCGTCCGGGCCGGAAAAGACCGCGTTTCGCCCGTATTGATGACCGCCCTGACCTCGTCGATCGGGCTGATTCCGCTGACGCTTTCTCCGGAAACGCCGGGCCGTGAAATCCTGTACCCCATCGCGACGGTCGTTGTCGGCGGGTTGATTTCCTCGACGATCATGGAATTTTTCGTCCGCCCCGCGCTCTTTTGGACCTTCGGCCGCAAAGCCGCCGAACGTTCGCTGCTCCGCCGCCGGAAAGTCGAAGAAACCCAACCGGAGCCCGAAGCGTAAGCGAGGGGACAAAAAATGCAGAATGACGAGCCGTGATCTGTGCTCACGGAATTCTTAGCCGTCGGGCTTGCCCGATGCAATCGTCACAAACCGCAAAAGCACGACGAAAATCAAAATCGGTTTCATTGCGGGGCTGGTCGAATCGATAAGAAAAGGTAAAATTGACACGATTCGATTCCGCCCTTCGCGGGATAAGCTATTGTCGTCGAGGGGCAAATCCCGGCACAACCTCAACCCTAACCGTCAGCTGACGCTGGATTCAGGAGGAAAAACCTCAAATGATCGTCACCACAAAAGAACTGTTCAAACAGGCTTACGGCAATTACGCCATCGGGGCCTATAACATCAACAATCTCGAACAACTGGTCGGTCTTTTCCGGGGCAACCTCGGCAAGACGCAGAAAAACGAGGACCCGTGCAACGATGGGAAAAGTGCGCCGTTTATCATCCAAATTTCCCGCGGCGCCCGCGGTTACACGGACAAGCGGTTCCTCGAATCGATGATCCGCACCGCGTCGGAAGTGTTCCCGGAAGCGATTTTCGCCGTTCACCTCGACCACGGCACCGAAGAAGTCTGCTACGATTGCATCGACAGCGGCTTTTACAGCTCGGTCATGATCGACGCCTCGCACGAGGAATTCGCGAAAAACATCGAAATCACCAAACGGGTCGTCGATCGCGCCCACCCGAAGGGGATCGTCGTCGAGGCCGAACTCGGCCAGCTCGGCGGGGTTGAAGAGGACGTCGTCGGGAGCGTCAAGCTGACCGACCCGGCCCAGGCCGCCGAATTCATCGAAAAAACCGGCTGCGATTCGCTCGCCGTCGCCATCGGCACCTCGCACGGGGCTTTCAAATTCAGCGGCAAACAGGGCCTGCACTTCGACGTGCTCGAAGAAATTCAAAAGGCCGTCCCGAAGGATTTCCCGCTCGTCATGCATGGCAGCAGCAGCGTGCCGCACGAATGGGTCGAACGCATCAACAAGGCCGGCGGCGCCATGAAAGACGCCAGCGGGGTCAACGAAGCCCAATATCTTCCCGCCGCGAAACTCGGCGTTTGCAAGATCAACATCGACACCGACGGCCGCCTGGTCTGGTGTGCGATCCACCGCGAAGCCTTCCGCGACGACCCGGCCAACTTCGATCTCCGTCCGCCGGGAAAAGTCTTCATGCAGGCTTACGCCGAGTACATCATCCACAAGAACACCGTGCTCGGCAGCGCCGGACAGCTCGAAGGCGTCCGCAAAGCCCTCAAAAAGTAGTAACGCGGCATTCGCGACCAAATTAGCCCCAAGCGTCAGCGCGGGGTGATCAACCAGAGCCCGCAGCGTAAGCAAGGGCCAAGGTAGGGCGGTCTCGCCGAGACCGCCGCTTTACGCCGAACATGTTCGGCGGCGAAGAATTATGTATTCATCATTCTGCGCTCTGCATTTCTTCAATTCTGACAAACCCCTTGAGGCTTGTTTTGTTCTCCCCGTCGGGGAACATCATTTCGTCCAGCGACCGGAATTCAGGGCGTTGCGAAAGTTTTTCGTCCAGCGAACTGTCTCGCGGGACCACGCAAAGATCGAAGTGCGTATCCAGCATTTCGTCGAACGTCGCATTCGTCGCATGGCCGTAATACGTCATTTTGAGAAACGGCGCGAAAAACAACACTTCGCGCACCGGGGACGTGACGACGGTTTCGGGCGTCAATGCCAACCGGCCTTCCGCGTTCAGTTCCGCGAGCCGATTCTTGAACACGACCCAGTCGGGCGTCCGTTCGTTCGTCAGTCCCAAAACGCGAAACGGCGCGTTATTCAACCGGAAATCGTTCGTCATAAAAAGGAAGGGCGAAAACACCGTCGCAAGCGCGAAAAGCAGCCACACCGCGCGACATAATATCGGCCTCGCCCGGCTTTTGAGCATTTCGTTCATCACGACGGCTGTCGCGACGATCAAAAACGGCCAAAGCACGAAAAGATAACGCGGCTCAACGTCCAGCGGAAGACAATAACAAGCGGAAACGGCGGCAAGCCCCAAAAGAAGGCGGTTCATCGGGACGAACGGCGAGCCCGTCGGCGATTCGGCATTCTCCCCGGGCGTTTTTCGGCGTCTTTCGCGAAAGGCAAGACCGTAACCCGTCAGCAAGACGACCGGCCACAAAGGCGCGAACCAGGCGGCGGCCCCAAGAATTTTGCAGAAATTCCGCCACATGATCCCTAGCGAATGCCCAAAGTTTTCCGCGGCGAAAGGCGAATATTCGGGGTAATGTTTTCCCTGCGGCGCTTCCCAATAGGTGTCGTGCCCGGGTTCCGGCGGCAGAAAATGTTCATAATGCGGGTGCGTGCCGGCGACGATGCCGGGCCGCATGATGGCCAGATTGATGCCGCCCGAGGTGCTGAAGCAGAAGCGTTCGTATTTCCAGGACAGCGTCGCGATCCAGGGGGCGATGGCGATCACGAAAACGAGGGTCGTCACGCAAGACGCCGAAAAAACGCGACCGAACGCGCGGCGGCAAATCAGGAATTCGTGCCAGAACGCCAGAAAAACCAGCGCCATGAAAGTCGGAATGCCGGGACTTTTCGCGTAAAAGGACAAGGCCAGAAAAAGGCCCGCCAAAATTTGTGTCACGCGGTTGCCGACCCAGCGGTCGGTCAGCAGGAAGGAACAGCCCCACGCGATCAGCCCGGCGAAAACCGGGTCGCATCGGACATTGATCGTCGACGTGTACGCCGCCACGACACCCGCCGCGAAAACGCCGAACCACCAGGTTGCGCCGTGGTTCGGTATGAAGGCGGAAATCAGGCGAACGATTCCGGTGAAAAAAACGAAACCGCCGACAATCATCGCCGCGTGCGCCGCGTCGAGCGGGCTCGAAAAAAACGGCATGAAAAGCACCGTCAGCCAGGAAATCAGCGGCGCCCAATATCCGCTGACGGCATGATGCCAATCGCCGTCATGCCACAACTGCGCCAGGCGGACGTAACTGACGCCGTCCGGCGTGAGGCCGTACCGGGCATGGGGGAAGGTCACCGCCGAGATCGCGAAATACAGGAACGCGATGACAAGCCAAATCGCGATTGTCTTGCGTGCGCCGAACTCCGTCCGGTGACTGGTTATTCTGCATTCATCATTCTGCATTCCGCACTTCCTTGTCAATGCAATCTCATGCCGGGCTTCGCGCCGTCGTCGGGGGAAAGCAGGAAAATGTCGCTCCCGCCGGGGCCGGCCGCGACGACCATGCCCTCGCTGAGACCGAATTTCATCTGCCGCGGGGCAAGATTCGCCACGCACACGACGAGTCGCCCGACGAGTTCCTCCGGCTTGTAGGCCGATTTGATGCCCGCGAAGACGTTTCGCCGCTGGTCGCCGCCGAGGCTGAGCGTCAGTTGCAGCAACTTTCGCGCTTCGGGCACTTCCTTCGCATCGACGATCCGCGCGATTCGCAAATCGACCTTCACGAAATCGTCGATCGAAATCTTCTCTTCCGAAAGCGGCTCGGCGGCCAGCGCTTCGGCCGAATCGTCCCATGCTTTCGCGGCATTATTGTTGGCGGCGTCCGGCACGGCGGCGTCGATGTCCTTCGAGTCTTCAATCATCGCTTCGATCCCTTTCCTGGGTACGCGTGTCATCATATGGGCGAACTTAGCCACGGGGGTTCCGGTGAGCGTTTTTTTCGAATCGTCCCAATTCTCGAATTTGCAGTTGAGCAGTTCCCCGGTTTGCTTCGCGAGTGTCGGCAGCACGGGGGCGAGATAAATCGCCAACTGCCGAAACAGGTTCAGCCCGATCGTGCAGATGTCCTGCAACTGCTCCCGTTTCGTCGGATCGTTTTTCAGCGTCCAGGGCGCATGGTCGTCGATGAATTTGTTCGCCCGGTCGGCGCATTCCATGACCAGCCGCATCGCCCGGGCGAGGTCGATCTGCTCGTAAGCCTCCGCGATTTCATCGCCCTGGTCCGCCGCCTTTCGAAACAACCCACCGTCCTCGGGGTAGCTTTCCGACAGCCCGGTTTCGTGCACGAACTTCGCCGTCCGGCTGGCCAGGTTGACCACCTTGCCGACGAGGTCGGAGTTGACCTTGTTTTCGAATTCGTCGAGGTTCAGGTCGATGTCCTCGTTCCGGTTCGTCAGCTTCGAGGCGTAATAATAACGCAAATAGGAAGGGCTCAAGTGCTTGTGGTAATTCGACGCCAGGACGAAGGTCCCGTTCCGTTTCGACATTTTTTCGCCATTGACCGTCAAAAATCCGTGCACATGCACTTTCGACGGCAGGTTGAAGCCCGCCAGTTTGAGCATGGTCGGCCAGAACAGCGTGTGAAAATAGGCGATGTCCTTGCCGATGAAATGGTAAACTTCCGTGTTGCGGTCGCGCCACCAGGAATCGAAATTTTCGCCGGTTTTCTTGCACCAGTCGAGTGTCGAACCGATGTAACCGATGGGAGCGTCAAACCATACGTACCAGTAGTTGCCCGGCGAGTCCGGGATTTCGAACCCGAAATACGGCGCCGGTCGGCTCACGTCCCAAGGCCGCAACGGCTCGTTGAGAAACTGCCCCGCGAGGTAATTGCTCACTTCCGGCTGCAGGGCTCCGCTCCGGGCGGTCCAGTCTTCCAGCAATTTGTGCTCTTTTTCGACGTCGACGAACAGGTGTTTCGCCGTTTTCATGACCGGCGTCGTTCCCGTGACCGTGCTGACCGGGTTGATCAGGTCGGTCGGGCTGTAGGTCGAGCCGCACTTCTCGCAGTTGTCACCGTACTGGTTTTCCGCCTTGCACCGGGGGCATGTTCCTCGCACAAAACGGTCGGCCAGAAAGGTTTGCGCTTTTTCGTCGAAAAGCTGTTCGATTTCATGTTCTTCGACGATGCCCGAATTTCTCACGGCGGCCCAGATTTCGGTGCAAATAGTGCGATTTTCTTCCGAATTCGTGCTGCTGTAATTGTCGAATTCGACTTCCATTGCCGCAAAGTCTTGCTCGTGCGCCTTGTGCATCGTTTCAATGATTTCCGTTTCGGGCTTGCCCTCTTTTTGCGCCCGGAGCATGATGGCCGTCCCGTGCGTGTCATCGGCGCAGAAATAGCGGCAATCGTGTCCGCGAAGTTTTTGAAAACGCACCCAAATATCCGTTTGCAGGTACTCGACCAGATGGCCGATATGAATGTGCCCGTTGGCATAAGGCAGGGCGCTTGTCACAAGAATCTTGCGCTTTTTCATGAATTGGGTCCCAAGTCCTTGACTGATTGAAGGTTCCGAAAAATTACCGCAATAATATCATCTCTATGTTTATATTGTAATTTAGCACGACAATCCGACAAGGCGTTTGGCTGGCCAAATCGAATGCCGCCGTTACCGTTACATGGCGACAAATTTGCCGTTTGCGTTTTTTTCCAAAAAATCGCTTGACACGACATTGCGGCGCGGTTAGAATAACCTCAGTTTCATGGTTGGCGAAATTTTCGCTGATTGTTCGGTCAATTTTGGTCGATAAACCATGAAACAGGAGTTTTTTCCACGAAATAACAATAATGAACCATAACAGCGTCAACTTTTATTTTAGCTATTACCAGTTTTATTGGTTTTATACCAATAACGCTCCGGTGAAGCTATGTTGATGCGAAAAACATACAATTAAAACCCATCGGAAACCGCGAGCGTTATCAAGCCCCGCGGTTTTTTTGTTGGAACGCCGAAAAATGAAAAAGCCGCACCGAAAGGTCGGCTTTTTTTATTGAAATTTTTGAAACAACACCCGGCATTAGAACCCACAATCAGCGACAGGAATCAAAATCATGGACCTCGAACCAATGACCCTCCCCGGCATCGACATGCAACGCCCCCTCGTTTTGGCCGGCCCGTGCAGCGCGGAAACGGAAGATCAAGTGATGGAAACCGCACGCGGCATCGCCGCCCGGGGCGTCAAAATCTATCGCGCCGGAATCTGGAAGCCGCGAACAAAGCCGGGCTGTTTCGAGGGGGTCGGCGTTGCGGGGCTGCCGTGGCTCAGGCGTGTCAAGGCAGAAACGGGCATGTACGTTGCGACGGAAGTCGCGACTCGGGCCCAGGTCGACGCGGCCCTCGCGGCGGGTGTCGACATGCTCTGGATCGGCGCCCGGACGACGGTCAATCCGTTCGCGGTTCAGGAAATCGCGGGCGCCCTGCGCGGGGTCGATGTGCCGGTGCTGGTCAAAAATCCGGTCAATCCCGATCTTGAACTCTGGGTCGGCGCCATCCAGCGAATTCACCGCGCCGGCATCCGACGCATCGGGGCGATCCACCGCGGTTTCAGTTCGCACGAGAAAAAAGTCTATCGCAACGACCCGCTCTGGCAACTGCCGATCGAACTGCGTCGCGAAATTCCGAATCTCCCGATTCTCTGCGACCCGAGCCATATCGGCGGTCAACGCGATCTGGTCGCGCCGCTTTCACAACAGGCGATGGACCTCAACTTCGACGGCTTGATGATCGAAACGCACTGCAACCCCGCCGTCGCGCTGAGTGACGCGAAACAGCAGCTCACGCCCGAGGAACTCGACCATCTTCTGGACATGCTCGTCATTCGCGACGCGAACCGGCCCGGCGAATGCCTTGCGACGCTTCGCTGCAAAATCGACCACATCGATGAGCAACTGCTCGATCTGCTGGCCGAACGGATGCGGATCTCGTGCGAAATCGGGAACTACAAGAAGGAACACAACATGCCCGCGTTGCAGTCGTCACGTTACAATGAAATCCTTGAGGACCGCGCGAAACTCGGCAGTTCCAAGTCGCTCAGTACGCAATTCGTCCGCGAAATCCTGAAGGAAATCCACGAGGAATCCGTCCGCCAGCAACTGACCGTCATGGGTCGATAGTCGGGAACGTGAAATGGGGGGGGGCGAAGTCCCCCTCATTCCGTACTCTGCAATTTTTCCGCTACATCACCTTGTGCACGTACAGAACGTTGCGCGTGTCGCCTTCGGGGATGATGCTGTTGATCATGACGACGTGGTCGCCGGGTTTGAGGTAGGACTCCCGCTTCCCGGCCTCGACGACGTATTCGAGCTGCTCGCGCGGGTCCTGCGGCAGGTCGGCGACGGGAATGACACCCCAGTAGAGGTTCATGCGCCGCAGCGCGAATTCGTTGGTGCTGGTGCCCAGCGTCATGGTGAAATGTTGCTTTTTCGAAAGATTGCGCGTCGTCTTGCCCGTCAGGGACGCGACGAGCAGCACGGCGGCGTCGATGTCGTCGGCCAATCGGACGGCCGCATCGCACATCGCGTTGGTGATCACGTCGACGTGTTTGGTGAACAGATCGACGTCGACCAGTTTGTGCGATTCCTCCAAGTCCTGCAACACCGGCTCGACGACCGCGTCGTAAATGTCGCGTTTGATCTTCTGTTTGAGCAGCTTTTCGGTTTCGACGGCGATCCGGTGCATCATCTGCACCGCCTGCACGGGGTACTCGCCGACGGCCGATTCGCCGGACAACATGCAGGCGTCGGCCCCGTCGAGAATCGCGTTGGCCACGTCGGTGGCTTCGGCCCGGGTCGGGATGGTCTGGTGGTGCATGCTTTCGAGCATCTGCGTGGCGACGATGACCGGCTTGCAATGCCGCCGGCAGATTTTGATGATCCGTTTCTGGATGACCGCGATTTGCGCGATGTCGACCTCGACGCCGAGATCGCCCCGGGCGACCATGATGCCGTCGGCCGCGGCGACGATTTCGGCGATGTTTTCGACGGCTTCGGGCTTTTCGATTTTCGGGATGATGTGCGGAATGTCCGCCGCTTCGCGCCAGGCGGGGCGGTTGTCGAGCAGGATTTGCCGCAGTTCGTTGACGTCGGCGGCGCTGCGGACGAAACTCATGCCGAGAAAATCGACGCCGGTTTTGACGGCCCATTTCGCGTTTTCAATGTCGCGCGGTTGCAGGGTTTTGACGCTCAGTTTGACGCCGGGAAGATTGATGCCCTGGCGGCTGCGGACGGTTCCGCCCTGCACGACGCGGCAGGTGACCGTGCCCTTTTCCTTGCCCGTGACCTGGAGCGCGACGGTGCCGTCGGTCAGCATGACGCGGTCGCCGACCTGCAATTCGTCGATCAGCGGCGAGTAGGTCGAGGTGAACGTGTCCGGCTCGGTCGTCGTTTCGCCGCGCACGAATCGCACCGACGCATCGTCGATGCACTCGTAACTGTCGCCGGGAATGGGCCCGAGCCGCATTTTCGGACCGGCGAGATCGGCCAGAATCGCGACGGGGAAATTGACCTCGGCCGAGACTTTGCGGATGCGGTCGTAAACCGGCTGGGCCTGCTCGGGCGTGCTGTGCGCCATGTTGATGCGGAACACGTCGACCCCGGCCCGGATGAGCGCGGCCAGTTTTTCCTCGCTTTCGCTGGCCGGCCCGACCGTCGCGACGATTTTCGTCCGGCTCGGGTACAATTCGGGAAACGTCCGTTTCGATGTCGTAGCCATGTGATATCCTTTCTGAATATGGACAAATGTCACCATCAATGATTAATTGTACGTCTCATTCAAAAACTTGGCAAGCCATTTCTGGATTTTGCCGTTCGCCATGGTTGTTTTCCCTTGCCATATTCAATAAAATAGTGACATCGTATTCAAAAAATACGTATCCGGAAGGAGGGCGATTTATGACAACAGTGTTTGCGCGATTCGACGAACAAAAAAGTCGATGTCAAAACATATTCGCACTCCTGGATCAATATGACGCGGACGCGGCTCAACAATTTGTGATTGAAAACGTGGAATTCTGAAACAAGACGGTGATATCGATGACGAAATATCGTTTCCCCATGCTTATGTTTGTCGTGTTGTTCGGCCTGAACGCTGCTTTCGCCGAAACGACGACGGTGACGCCGGAAGACACCGGCGAGGCGTTGGTCAACCCGATGATGGGTTGGACGATGCACTTTTATTCGAACATTCCGACGAATTACGGATCGCAACTCGCCCCGTCGGACACATTGGACGATTTTCCCGGGCTTTCGACGGTGTATCTCCGGATTCCGTGGGCCTTCATTGAGCCGGAAGAAGGACGCTTCAATTGGGAAATCGTCGACACGCCGGCTCAGCGATGGATCGACAAAGGCAAATACATCGCCTTCCGCATCACCTGT
>JAVBQX010000300.1:0-5310 GCA_031548645.1 Thermoguttaceae bacterium | reverse complement strand
CTTCAAGCCGTGGCACATCACGCAACTCCTATTCGTCCGCCGGTGGTCGCAATTCCGGAAACCGCGGCGGTGGGCAGAGCGGTTCAGGAAGAAACTCTTTCAACAGCAATACGCAAGTACAGCCTGTTTACCGACTTGGGTTTGCGGCACCAAAACACGATTTCGCCGCCGTCTCAACCGCGGTCACCGGTCGCCTTGAACGTACCGAACAGTCCGGCCGGCTGAGAACGCTGCAAGTCACTGTCACGGATGGGGTTGTAGTTGCACGAGGAAATGTCGCCAGCGAACACGACCGGAAAGTGGCTGAAAATATGCTCCGACTTCAACCGGGTGTTTCGGAAATCAAAAGCGAAATTCAAATCAATCCCTCGTCGGCTCCCGCCAACCTCTCCTCTTCCTTGCGGCGGCATGATCCGCAGACCGTGGAAGTGTACGACTCAACTCGTCAAACCCCTCAAACCCTTGAGGTGTACGACGCCACCCCGCAAGGTCGCCCCATCGTGCATGTCTTTTGATTGGGCAGGTCGGTATGATTTCCGTCCGCTCCATGACTATTGCGGCTCTGATTCTTGCCCCTCGCTTACGCTTCGGGCTCTGACTTGTTTTTTCCCGTTGATCGGGTTGTCGAAAACAGGTAAAATTTCTTTTTGCGGTCAATCTTTTGATCTTAGCGAGCCCCAAGCGTCAGCGGCGGGGTAATCGGCAACCAATATCATGCGTTTTCCGGGGGGGGAATGTGTCGTCGCTGTTTGTGATTCTTGGATCGGGCCAGGGGATTCGCCACGAGCTTCTCAATCGCGTCGTGACGATCGGACGCGACGCTTCGAACGTGCTGCAACTCAACGACGGCGAAGTCTCGCGGCGTCATGCCGAAATCCGACGGATGGAACGCGTCGATCTGGTCGTCGATTTGGGCAGTTCGAACGGCGTTTTCGTCAACGGCCAGCGCGTCGGCGAGCAGCGTCTTGAAAACGGCGACCAGATACAGATCGGGAAAACGCTGTTCCTGTACACGAAAACGTCGGACAATCGGCTGCGCCGCGCGGAACCTTCGGCCCCGCACGTTGATTTTCAACCGGACGCCGGCAGCGATTCGGCCCGCATTTTGCATTCGGTCAAGCAGGAAGAGGGAAGCCGCCTTTTCAACCCGATGGTCAAGCCGCCGGAATTTTCGTGGCTGGCCAAGGCGAAAAGCCACCTGCAGGTCATGTACCACACGACGCTTGTCGTCAGCCAAACGCTCGACATCGACCGGCTTTTGTCCCGCATTTTGGAACTTATTTTCGAATGGGTCCGCGTCGACCGTGGCTGCATCCTGATCTTCGACGCCGAAGGCGAGCGGCTCTTGCCCAAGGTTTCGCGAACGCGGAACGAACAGCCGGGTGACGAACGGATGACGATCAGCCGGCGCATCCTTGATTACGTTCTGGCCAACCGCGAGGGCGTATTGACCAGCGACGCGCAACAGGACGAACGCTGGGAACCCGACGGCAGCATCGTCCGCATGGGCATCCGGGAAGCGATTTGCGTTCCCATGCAGGGACGCTACAGCGTCGTCGGCGTCATTTACATCGACACGACGACCAGTCCGCAGGAAGCCCTGTCGCTCAAACCCAACGAAACCCGTTACCTGACGACCGACCACCTCAAATTGATGATCGCCATCGCGCACCAGGCGGCATTGGCCGTTGAGGACACGCGATATTACCGCGGCATGGTGCAGGCCGAACGGCTGGCCGCGGTCGGGCAGACCGTCGCCGTGCTCTCGCACCACATCAAGAATATTCTGCAGGGCATTCGCGGGGGCAGTTATCTCATCGAAAAGGGACTGGCCGACACGAACACCGAGATGGTGGCCAACGGCTGGCGGATCGTCGAAAAGAACCAGAACAGGATTTCCGACCTCGTGCTCGACATGTTGACCTTCAGCAAGGAGCGCGAGCCGAACCTGGCGACGGAAGACATCAACGCGGTCATGGCCGATGTCGTCGAACTGATGCACGGTCGCGCCTCGGAACTGGGCGCGAAACTGTTTTGGACGCCGGGAGAAGGGATTTCGCCCTTCCTGTTCGACGCCGAACAGATACACCGCGCGGTGACGAACATCGTGACCAACGCGATTGACGCAACGCGATCGCATCCGGAAAACGACGATTCGCAAACGGATCATGTCACGCGCGAAGGACGCGTCGACATTCGCACCGAACTCGGTTTCCCGCGTGCAAGGGAAGAGACCGGCCCGGGCTTTGCCGTTGCACGTTCGCCTGGTGAAGGCAGCAGCGTTTCGGACACGGCGGCGATTCGCCGGGTCGTGCGGATCATCGTCGACGACAACGGGCCGGGCATGCCGCCGGAAATGTACGACTCATTGTTCCGCCCGTTCCTTTCGAATAAAAAAGGCAACGACGGAACCGGACTGGGGCTCGCCGTGACGCACAAGATTTTCGAGGAACACGGCGGACGGATCGACGTTGAAACCTCGCCCGAAGGCGGCGCCCGATTCGTGCTCGAACTGCCGATGCGCACGATGCAGGAGAATAAACCGTAGCCGCGAAATGGTCATGCGTAATAGTAATCAGAGCCCGAAGCGTAAGCGAGGGACAAAGGTAGGGCGGTCACGCCGTGGCCACCGCGGAATCGGAAAACAATGAGACCATGCTTTTTTCAAATTCGACCGCTCCATGACTGTCGCGGCTCTGATTTTTTATCCCTTGCTTACGCTGCGGGCTCCGGTTTGCGGCGGGTTCCCCACATACCTGCTTTTTTAATCAACCAACACATGCAACACGGAAGTCGATGAACCATGTACGTTGAACAGCGCGAAGATTCGGTGATTCTGGATGTCGACCAACTCACGATGCGATTTCGGGACGTGACGGTCCTGCGCGACATCAATATCCAATTGCGGCGGGGCGAAACGCTGGCCGTCATCGGCGAAAGCGGCTGCGGCAAGACCGTGCTGCTGAAAACGCTGATCGGGCTGCTGTGGCCGACTTCGGGACACATCGCGTTCGACGGCAAACCGCTGGCCGAAATGTCCGAAAGCGAGCTGTCGCAGCAGCGGACGCGTTACGGCTTCGTGTTCCAGCAAGCGGCACTGTTCGATAGCATGTCGATCGCCGAAAACGTCGCTTTTCCGCTCCGGCAGCACACGAACCGCTCCGAGCCGGAAATCATGGACACGGTCATCCGCCTGCTGGGCGAGGTTGGATTGCCGGAAATGGTACTCGAAAAGAAACCCGCGGAACTTTCCGGCGGGATGCGCAAGCGCGTCGGTTTTGCCCGGGCGCTGGCGATGGGGCCCGAACTGATGCTGTACGACGAACCGACGACGGGGCTCGACCCAATCATGAGCGACGTGATCAACGAGCTGATCGTCAGCACGCGCCAGCGGCACAACGTCAGCGGCATCATCGTGACGCACGACATGAAATCGGCCAAAAAAGTCGCCGACCGCATCGTCATGCTGTACCCTGTTTCGCGATTGCGGCCGGACGAGCCGCAAATCGTTTACGAAGGCCCGTCCGAGGATATCGACTTTTCGCCGGACAGCCGCGTGACCCAGTTCATCAACGGCGAAGCCGGCGAACGGCTCATGGAAATGTGTCAAACCTACAAATCGCCCTACGCCGAAGTCGAGTAAAGCGGACCGGAATATTATTGCGGTGGCGCTTACGATTTGCTCAAAACGACGATGGCGACGTTGGCGTTGAGGTTCGGGGCGTAGGTGATCGGGATGCCCTGCTCGGTGTCGAGCGCGACGGTCTGGTGAATGCGGTAGCCCTTCTCGGCGCAGAACTCCTTGAAATCGTCGATGGTCAGGAATCGCACGTCTTCGGTGTTGTGCCAGTTTCGCGTCGAGGTGTCGTCGAGCCGCGGTGCTAGCCCCTGCTCGGCGAGGGCCTTCCGGTAGCGATGATAACCGAGGTTCGGGAAGCTGACGATCCCGCGGATGCCGACCCGCAGCATTTCGGCCAGCACCAGGTCGACGTCGAGCACCGTTTGCAGCGTTTTCGAAAGCACGACGAAATCGAACTGCTTGTCTTCAAACGCCTGCAAGCCCGCGTTGAGGTCGGCCTGCACGACGTCGAGCCCCTTGCGAAGCGATTCGAGCACCGACGCTTCGTCGAGTTCGATGCCCAGGACGCGGCGGTGACGGCGGTTTTTCAGCCGCTGCATCAGTTCGCCGGTCCCGCAGCCAAGGTCGAGCACCTTGGTGCGCAGCGGGATGAGCTTGACGATTTCGTCGTAATCAATGCGGCGGCCCTCGACGAGAAAATGACCGCGGGGCGATTCCGGTGACGTTTCCGACGTCGCTTCCGACGGTGTTTCCGATTGCGGTTCCGCGCCGTCATGGACGGTCGTTTCGGCCTCTTCGTATTCGATGAGCACGTCCTTTTCGACATTCTGCAAAAAGGCGCGGATCATGCCGCCGTAGCTGTCGAGCTCGTTTTCCAGCAGGAATGCGTCGTGCCCGCAATCGCTTTGCACGTTGCAATAACTGAGCCGCTTGTCGCAGCGCAGCGACGCTTCGACGAGTTCCTGCGACTGGAACGGCGGAAAAAGCCAATCGCTCGTGAAACTGAGAAACAACCAGCGGCACATCGTCCCGCGCAGGCGGTCGACGAGGGCCTGTTGCGTATCACCCAGGTTGAAGGTGTCCATGGCCCACGAGAGCGAAAGATAGGAGTTGGCGTCGAAGCGTTCGACGAACTTGTCGCCCTGGTGCGCAAGGTACGAGCCGACGGAAAACGCGGTTTCAAACGGCGTGTTGATGTTGCGGCCCTTGTAGCGGTCGGCGTCGAATTTTTTGACCATCGATTCGCGGGAAAGGTAGGTGATGTGCCCCAACATGCGGGCGATCGCCAACCCGACGGTCGGGCCGTGTTCCTTGTCGTAATATTGGCCGCCGTAAAAATAGGAATCGTTGGTGATCGCGTTTCGCGCCACGATGTCGAAGGCCAGCGCCTGGCTGGTCAGTCGCGCGCTGGCCGCGATGACGACCGTACCGGCCATGCGGTCGGGGAACCGGGCCGACCAATCGAGGGCCATGAGTCCGCCCAACGAACCGCCGACGACGGCAAGCAGCCGCGAAATGCCGAGGTGGTCGACCAGTCGCTGCTTCACTTCGACGATGTCGCCGATCGAAATTTTCGGGAAGTCCATCCCGTATGGTCTGCCGGTTTTCGGGTTGACGCTGTCGGGGCCGGTCGTACCGCGGCAGCCGCCCAGCGAGTTGGCGCAGATCACGAAATAGCGCTCCGTGTCGATGACCTTGCCGGGCCCGACGGCGATGTCCCACCAGCCGGG
>JAVBQX010000261.1:0-10515 GCA_031548645.1 Thermoguttaceae bacterium | reverse complement strand
CGAACGAAACGCCATAATCCTTGCCTTTACCGCCGGATCCCGGCCAACCGCACGCCGGGATGACGGTATTTTTTCCAATCTTTTCGTAGCGCTATAAGCGGAAAACGCCAACCCGCCCCCCGTATCTTCCCGGCCGTCTTGCCACGGTCTGCTCCGACGGCTACCATCAAGTAGCCGCTTGATATATCAACCCGCCCCATAGCCCCGGAGCCCGACCATGCCCCATGCGCCGCGCCGTTTCGCCCTCGGCCTCGACTACGGCACCAACAGCGTCCGCGCGCTGGTCGTCGACCTCGACGACGGCGCCGAACTCGCCAGCCACGTCTTCCACTACCCGACCGGAACCGCCGGCATCGTCACGAGCGCCAAGGACCCCAACCTCGCCCGGCAACATCCGGCCGACTACATCGAAGGCTTCCTCAAGGCCGCCGCCGGCGCGGTGAAGTCGGCGCGGAAGGCCAAGGGCTTCGACCCCGCGCGGGTCGTGGGGATCGGCATCGACACCACCGGCTCCACCCCCATGCCGGTGGACGCCGCCGGCACCCCGCTGGCGCTCCTCCCCAAGTTCAAAGACAACCCCGACGCCATGGCCTGGCTCTGGAAGGACCACACGTCCCACCACGAGGCGGACAGAATCACGGAGGCGGCCAAACGCCAGGCCGACGCGGGCGGCGACGATTATCTCGCCAAATGCGGGGGCGCCTACAGCAGCGAATGGTTCTGGTCGAAAATCTGGCACTGCAAAAAGGAAAGTCCGAAGGCCTTTCGCGCGGCCTGGGGCTGGGTCGAGCAGTCGGATTTCATCCCGGCCTTTCTCACGGGCAACACCGACCCTATGACCTGCTCGCGAGGAATTTGCGCCGCCGGGCACAAGGGCATGTACCATGAAAGCTGGGGCGGGTTCCCGAGCACGGAATTTCTCGCCGGTCTTGACAAGGACCTCGCCAAATACCGCGACCGTTTTACCGCGCGAACGTCGACCGCGGAACAGTGCGCCGGCGTTCTGACGGAAGCCTGCGCGAAAAAATCCGGCCTGATTCCCGGCATTCCGGTCGCCGTCGGCGCGATCGACGCGCACCTCGGCGCGGTCGGCGCGGGCATCAAACCGGGGACGCTCGTCAAAATCATGGGGACGAGCACCTGCGACATGATGGTGCATCCGATGGGACAGCCGCTGGCCGACATCCGCGGCGTTTGCGGGATCGTGCCCGGCTCGATTCTGCCCGGCATGTACGGCATCGAAGCGGGCCAGTCCGCCGTGGGCGACATCTTCAACTGGTTCTGCAAAAATCTCGTTCCGGAACAGTACACGGCCAAAGGTGAAGTGCACGCCAACCTGTCCCGCGCGGCGGAAAAACTGCGGCCCGGCGAAAGCGGTTTGCTCGCGCTCGATTGGAACAACGGCAACCGCTCGGTTCTCACCGACCCGTTGCTCACGGGGCTGACCGTCGGCATGACCCTACACACGACGGCGCCGGAAATGTACCGCGCGCTGATCGAAGCGACGGCCTTCGGGGCCTTGGCCATCATCAACCGGATCGAGGAATACAGCGTCAAGGTCAAAGAGGTCGTCAATTGCGGCGGCATCGCGGAAAAGAGTCCGCTGACGATGCAGATTTACGCCGACATCTGCAATCGCCCGATGAAAATCAGCCGCTCGGCGCAGAGTTGCGCCCTCGGCGCGGCAATCATCGGGGCGGTCGTCGGCAAGGCGTTCCCGAACGTGACCGCGGCCCAGAAAAAAATGACCGGCGTCAAGGCAACCGTCTACCGGCCGAACCGCCCCGCGGTCGCGACGTATCGAAGGCTTTTCGAACTTTACCGTTCGCTGCACGACGAATTCGGCGGAAAGGACGGCGCTCTTCACCCGGTCATGAAAAAACTGATCGAGATTCGTTCGGCGCGATAATTCGTATCTTCTGTACAACGATTGTTTTTCACATATCAACAATTTCACCATTGATTTTAGGAGCTTGACATGAGATATTTTCTCAGCGCGTTGATGTTGTTCGCCCTGACTTCGGCGACGTTTGCGCAGATGCGTTCGCGTCCCTTCGACGGAATCGCCGTCGACCAGACCAACCTGCACCGCCTTTCGAACGCCCAGACCCGGTCGATTTCCCCGGAAAATTTCACCGGCGAAAAAGGCAAGGCGGCCATGTCGACCGACGGCCCGGCACTCCGTGCGGCACGCGACCTCGGGCAAGGCTGGAAGGTTTCCCCCTACGTCCACGTTCCCGGCAAATCGACTTTCACGCTTGCCGAAATCGAAGGCAGCGGCGCCATCCAGCAGATTTGGCTGACCCCCGCCCCGCTGAACCGGACTCGCGAAATGATCATCCGTTTCTATTGGGACGGTGAGGAAACCCCTTCGATTGAATGCCCGCTGGGCGACTTCTTCACCTGCGGCTGGCAGGAATATTGCCAGAACAATTCGCTCATGGTCAACGTCAACCCCGGCAGCGCGTTCAACTGCTATTGGACGATGCCGTTCCGGAAAAAAGCCAAGGTGACCATCGAAAACCTGAACGACGACCAGTGCACGATCTATTACCAGATCAACTACGTGCTCGGCGACGTGTCGGAAGACGCGGCCTATCTCCACGCCCAATTCCGCCGCACGCAACTCCAGTCCAAGGACGTTTACACGATCCTCGACGGTGTCAAGGGCAAGGGCCAATACGTCGGCACCTACATGGCTTGGGAAGCCCGCTCTCCCGGTTGGTGGGGCGAAGGCGAAATCAAATTTTTCATGGACGGCGACAAGGAATTTCCGACCATCGCCGGGACCGGCACCGAAGATTATTTCTGCGGCTCGTACAACTTCGACCGCAACGGCAAATACACGTACTTCAGCACGCCTTACGCCGGGCTCGTGCAAGTTCTGCCGCCGGACAAGTGCTACAAGCCGGGCCAGCGTTTCGGCCTGTACCGCTGGCACGTGACCGACCCGGTCCGGTTTGAAAGCGACCTCAAGGTGACCATGCAGGCCCTCGGCTGGATGGATGACAAGAGCGGTCGCTATCTGCCGTTGGAAGACGACATCGCCAGCGTCGCATTCTGGTACCAGGCCGAACCGCATGCCCCGTTCCCGCAACTGCCCGCCCGGGATGATCTCGTGATCAAGCCGATCGACGTCAAGGATTGATTCCAACCGACATCCGCATTCCCTGGATAATAATCCCGTGCCGCAAAACGCGGGATTTTTTTGTTTCGGATTCGATGTCGCACAAAACATCAGTCAGTGAAATACTGCCATTTCGTTTGCTGATACTGAAGCAATTCTCTCAAACATTTTACGAGAGAAATGAAAAAAATCGCAAGGAACGCAATTGCAAATCTGGAAATGGTGACGAAGCCAATTATAATTGTCATGTTTTCACACAAATCAATTTGAAATGAATTCATGATCAAAAAAATATTCTTCAAGCGTCCCTCGCTGTTTTTGAATGCGGGCTTCATCGTCTGTTTCGTCATCCTGTTGAAATTGATCTGTCACACCCTGGGCTGGGAGGTTTTGTCCGTCAACCCGCTTCTATCGGGGATCATCGCGGCCAACGTCTTTCTGATGGGGTTTCTGCTCAGCGGCGTCATGGCGGATTACAAGGAAAGTGAGAGACTGCCCGGTGAAATCGCTTCCGGGATCGAATCCCTGGTTGATGAGGCGGTGATCGTTTACCATTCGAAAAGCAAACAACTCGGCCAAGGCTTTCTCGACGCCCTGCTGATTTTCACGCAATCGACCGAGGGCTGGTTCTACAAAAAAAAGCGAACGCCGGAACTCATGCGGGATTTGCGGGCCATGCAGCGATTTTTCATCGATCTTGAAGAGGTCACTCAGGCGAATTTCATCGCGCGGCTGAAACAGGAGCAAAGCAATCTCCGCCGAATCCTGATTCGCATTCGCACCATCCGCGACACGTCCTTCATTCCGTCGGGCTATCTTATCGCGACAACGACGACCATGCTGTTGATGATCGGCCTGATCCTCGTCAAGATGGAACCGTTTTACGAATCGCTTTTCTTCGTCGGCGTGATCGCGTTCCTGCTTTCGTTTCTCATGCTCTTGATCCGGGATTTGGACAATCCGTTCGGGCATTACGAAACCTCCTCCACGGAGGACATTTCGCTCACGCCGTTGCAGGACGTCACGGACAGAATCAAACAGCTTCAAACGCAACTCGAAACGGGGACGGATACCGCTCAATGATCAAAAATCTTTTTTTCAAAAAGCATTCGCTCTTCCTCAGCGCGGGCGGAATCGTCGGCATCGTGATTCTGCTGAAAATATTTTGCCACGTTATTGGCTGGGAAGTCCTGTCCGTCAACCCGCTTCTTTCGGGAATCATCGCGGCCAACGTCTTCCTGATGGGGTTCCTGCTCAGCGGCGTCATGGCGGATTACAAGGAAAGCGAGAGATTGCCCGGCGAAATCGCGACCGGCATCGAATCCATTGTTGATGAAGCCTTGATCGTTTACCATTCGAAGGACAAGCAACTCGCCTTGGAATGTCTCGACGCCTTGCGCGATTTCACGCAATCCATCAACCAGTGGTTTCACAAAAAGAAGCGCACTCCGGAACTCATGCAGGAGCTGCGCGATTTGCAGCGATTCTTCATCGACATGGAACCGCTCACGCAGGCGGCGTTCATTTCCCGCCTGAAGCAGGAACAAAGCAACATCCGGCGCATCCTGATTCGCATCCGCACCATCCGCGACACGTCGTTCATTCCGTCGGGATACCTGATCGCCACGGCGACGACGACGTTCCTGGTCGTCGGGCTGATCATCGTCAAAATGGACGTGTTCTATGAATCGCTTTTTTTCGTCGGCGTCATCGCCTTCCTGCTTTCGTTCCTCATGCTGTTGATTCGCGACCTGGACAACCCCTTCGGTTATTATGAAAATTCGTCCATGGAGGACATCTCGCTTGACCCGCTACAGGATGTCATGAACCGCATTGAGCAGCTTCAGGCGATGCTCATGCAAAACCCGCAAACGTCTTGATTTTGCGGTAATTTTCAGTCCGCGTTGCTTTTCCCTGTGACGCGGACGCACCTTTCTACCGGTTGCGGGAAATTTTTCCGCTTCTTCGGTTTTCGCAAATCCCGAAAGAAATCTTCTGCATCGGCAAGGTAAACTCCTGCATCCGAGCTTCTTACATATTTTGCCCATCCGAAACCGGGAAATCAGGAACATGGAATACGCTCTCAAGGAAATTCAGTCCATCGAGAATCAAAAACTGTTCCAGCGAACGCTGGAAATCAGCCATCTGGGGCATTACGTCATTGATTTTCACGGAAAGACGATTGAAATATCGCCCATCCTGGAAGAAATCCTTGAGTGGAACGACTCGCGCAAGGTTGATTTTGAGACCTTTGCGGATTTTCTCCTGGAACGGTGCCACCCCAAGGATTCCGTCAAATGCCGCGACTTTCTTTACAAACAGATAGGCGAGGAAAAAATCGCCGAGGTCCGGCTCATCCTTCCGACGACGCAAAACATGCTGTACCTCGTTTTTCATTCTGTTCCCGTTTATGACGAACGCGCGAACCTGCGTGCGCGGATCGGCGTCGTCCAGGACGTCACGGAACAGAAACTGGCGAATCTCTCCCTGGAGCGATATCGCGCCTACCTTGCCGTGTTGGCGGAAATCCGGAGATCGTTCTATGATCGGACGGAAGAAGAGATCATCCATTCCTTTCTCGATTGCACCGCGAAGCATTTCGGTTTTTTCAAGGGGTGGTACGGACACCTTGAAGGGCGGCAACTGTTTCCCCGGTATTTTCACGGCTTGGCGCCGAAAGACAGGGAGATTTTCAACAGGGAGTTTCACCTTGACCATCCGGAAATTCGCGTACTCCTCATTGAAGCGATTCGCGAGAAGAAACCGATCATGGTCAAGGAAACGCCGCACCTGGACAACCTGCCGCCGCTGCGCGAAATGCTCATCGCCTGCGGAATTCAATTGTGCATCGCGATCCCGCTGGAAATCAACGGCACAATCGAAGGCGGTTACACGTTTTTTTCATCGGACAGAAAAATCGAGGGGAACATCATCGACTACCTGAAGAACGCCGTCAACGAACTGGGGGAAATCGTCGACTCGAAGCGAAGATGGTCCGAACAGCAGGAAACGCTCAAACAGGCCAAGGAAAAGGCGGAAGTCATGACGCAGGCCAAAAGCCGGTTTTTGGCCAACATGTCGCACGAAATCCGCACGCCCATGACGGCGATTCTCGGTTACGCGGAAGCGATCACCGACCGACAGATCAGCCGGGAGCAATTCGACGAGGCAACCTGGGTCATCCGCAACAACGCCGAACATCTCCTGAACGTATTGAACGACATTCTCGATTTCTCGAAAATCGAAACCGATTCGCTCAAAATCTCAAAACGGCCGATCAACATCCTGCTGCTCGTCACGGAGGTCGCATCGCTTTTCGTCGTCAAGGTACGTGAGAAAAATCTGAAACTCATCCTCTGTCACGAACACGATTTTCCCGACACCGTCGTAACCGATCCTTTCCGCCTCAAACAAATCCTGATGAACCTGATCGGGAACGCCGTCAAGTTTACCCGGAAGGGCGAAATCCGCATCGTTTTTTCCTGGCTGGCCGACGACGAGCAAAACGGTCGTTTGAAAATCGCCGTCCAGGACACCGGAGTGGGAATTCCGACGGAACAGATCGCCAATATTTTCGAGCCTTTTTTCCAGACCGACAACTCATGGACACGTCAATACGGAGGAACGGGACTTGGCCTGACAATATCGCAGCGATTGGCCAAACTTCTCGACGGTGAAATCACGATCCTAAGTGCGCATGGAAAGGGAAGCACTTTCAGCGTGATCTTGAACCAGGTCCTTTCAGATCATTTCACCTGGATCAAGACGATGGATATTTTTCCCGTGATGGTCAATGAAATGCAGGATGTGGAAGAGGACAAATCATTGTCGTTGTCGGGGGCGAGAATTCTGCTGGCCGAAGATGGAAAAGACAACCAACGATTGTTCGCATTGCTTTTGAAAAAAGCCGGGGCGGATGTCTGCGTGGTCGACAACGGAAGCGATGCCTGCCGCGAAGCCATGGACACTTTTCGCAAGGGCAAGCCTTACGACCTGATCCTCATGGACATGCAAATGCCTGTCATGGACGGCTACACGACAACAAAAATGTTGCGGGGAAAAGGCTATTCGCTTCCGATCATCGCGCTGACGGCGCACGCCATGTCGGAGGAAAAACAGCATTGCCTCGACAGCGGCTGTGACGATTATATCACGAAGCCGATCCTGCGCGACGCTTTTTTGGCAAAGATCGTTGACTCGCTGAAGGGAAGGAAGCAATCGTCGTCAATACGATAAGGCTTAAGGATGACAGCCATGAACGCAAGGAAAGGCGGTCTCGCCGAGACCGCCGCGTCCAATTACACTAATCAGCGACCACATCACTTTTCCTGCCGGAAGGCGGCCAGCCCGAAGCGAAACGCGAGAAAGGCGTCGACGGTCGCCAGGTAGGGGGTCATCAACATTTCGCGGCTGAAAATCCGGCCGCGTTTGAGTTTGAGGATCGCGTTTTTCCGGCACTGGGTCGCCTTGACGTAAAGCCTGAAATAGCGAGAGGTGACGGCGTCATAACGCGCGATCAAACGTTCCCGCACGAAAGCCTGCGAACGCTGCAACAGCGTCGGCGTCACGGGAGCGTGTTCCGTTTCGGAGAGATGCGTTTCGATTTCCTCCGCGACGGCCAGATATTGTCGCGCCCGGCTCCGGCTCGTGTCGACGGCCGATTCCCCCATCCGGCGAAGCGTTCCGGCGGCCGAACGGAGCAGCGTTTGCAACTCGCGCAAGGTTTCGTCGCAACGTCCCGACCATTTTGAGGCGGCCAACTGGTGTTGCAGCGCGACCCAGCGATTTTTCAGTTCAATGACCGGTTGCCAGGCCTTTTGCTGTTCGGGCGTCGGCCGCGGCGTTTTCTTCGGACGGGTTTGCAGCCAGACGGCGCGGAATTCGAAAAACATTTTGACGTAAACATAGGCTTCGCGGGCTCCTTCCTTCATGCGTCGCCAGGCAAACCGGAGCACGCTCTCCTTCGCCATGCCGGGGCGACGGTCGGCGCGGTGTTTCATGCGAAAAAATCCGGTCATCATCGGGTGCGTCTTCGAGTACACGCCGGAATAACGATACCAGATGCAGTTCCAGAACATGTACCAGTAGTGCCGGCGCGGCGTGCGGCGCAGAATTTCGATCGCGCCTTCCAGACTGTAAAAATTCGCGTAAGCGTCAAACGCCGCCTGTTGCCATTGACCGTCCGGCATTTTCGGGTGTGCGAAGGTTTCGTGAAAGCTGTCGTATTTGTTGAAGTCGGGGTCGATTTTGTCGCCGCGGAGCAGCATTTCCTTGTGGTCGACCGAACCCGGCAGCGGCGTCAGCATAAAAAACGACGCTTCGTGCACTCCGACGTGGTCCCGCAAAAACGCGATGTCCCGCTGCACCGACTCGGTCGAATCGGTCGGAAAACCGATGATGTAGCCGACGTGCACGAGAATGTCGGCGTTTTCCCAGCATTGCACCATTTCTCGGTATTCGTCGACGCTGTTCTGCGATTTGCCCGCCGCGGTCAGGCTCTCGGGATTGACGCTTTCCATGCCGATGAACGCCATCCGGCAACCGGCGGCTGCGGCTTTGGCTACAAAGTCGGGAATTTTATACGATTGCGTGTCCACCTGCATCATGAACGAAATCGGTTTGCCCTCCGAACGCATTTCAATGAGACCGTCAAGCACGTCGCGCCAGATTTTGCTGCGGGCAAAGTTGTCGTCCGTAAAGAAATACGCATGAATCCCCTTATCGTAATTATCGCGAATCATGGTCAGCACCGATTCGGCGGCGCGGCAGCGCATCTTACGTCCTTGAATATTGATGACCGTGCAAAACGTGCAACCGTAAGGACATCCGCGACTTGTATCAATCGTTCCCCATGAGGCGGCAAAAAGGCGCAAGTATTCCGGGTCAACCATAGGAGTTGGGGCACTGGTCAAATCCGGCGTTTTGGGAAAAGTGTAGATCGGTTGGAGTGTGTCGTCGATGCAATCCTGAAACAGATTTTCGAGAACGCCGGGCGTTTCGGCCTCGCCTTGAATGATCGTAACACCATGTTGTATCAGCAGTTCAATTTCCTGCGGCACCTCGTCGAACAGGGCGAGCACGCCGCTGACGTGGAAACCGCCGATCATGACGTTGATGTCGTGCTTGCGAAGTTCGAGGGCCAAATCGGTCGCCCGGGCAAATTGGCCGGTTTGTACACCGACCATGCCGACCACGACCCGGGTATCACTCCGCCGGTTGAGCTTTGCGATTTTCGCAACGGGAACCCGCTGCACACATTCGTCATAAGCCGTAACATTTATCGTGACCTCGGGAAACGGATTTTTTGCCACCATGTCCCGTGTCAGGCCCTTCAAAACGGCCAGTGAATTGGACGGGACGACGCCCCGCCACCATTGGTAAACGTAACCCTCGTCATCATAACGGGAAGGAACGATATAAATGATTTCGAGACGCTTTATTTTTGTTTTTGTCGCAAGTGACATGAGATTTTCTTTCAAAAAATGATCGCCGTGATCGGATCAAATTTGTACACAATATTTTACATTTTAGAACACGCGGCAAAATAGTACAATCCCGCTTCCGTAAGATTACGGACGAAATTTCCGGTCAAATATGTATTTTGCGCGAAAATGCACCATTTGCACGAAATACGCCGTGATAGTGTATTAATGCACACGATTCGCCAAAGGGAGGGATAAATTGAAACGGATTCCGAAATGCTTCCTTGTCAATACGTAACTTTGATCGGTTTCTTCTTGTCATTCCCGTGTTGGCAGGCGAAAATAAATGTTGAGTCGGGGGTAGAATTTGTTTCTCGCAAAGACGCGGAGGACACTGAGAAATTCAAACTTAACTCTGTTTCGCAAATAATATAACAATATCAATAATGGTAATTTGCAGTAATAATAATTTATTTTTTGCGAAATTCACTCTGCGCACTTTGCGTCTCTGCGAGAAATATTTGGTCTTTGCAATCCTCCTGATGGAATTCCATAACGGACGTTGTATTTTTGCCGGGACGCCATATAATTGGGAGTAATTATCCGACCGCACTGCTGAAGTACCGACAAACCCGGTACTTCAGCAGTGCGGTCGTGAAAATGGAGGGCAATCCCACCCGAGGTTGCGACCTTCGGTCATTCCCCCGGGCCGTTTTATCATTTGCCTTTTCAAGGTGTTTTTGTAGAATGCCCGTTGAACGCACACAACCCCAAGGAGAGCCGTGTCCCTGCTGACGGACCATTTTTCGGTTTTGCTCGTGATGCTCCTGGCGACGTTGATTTCCATGCTCTGCTCGGCGGGCGAGGCGGCGTTTTTCAGTCTTTCGGCCCACGACAGGCGAAAATTCAAGTCCGGCAGCAGCCTCCAGCGCATGGCCGCGGTTCTCGCTTCGCAGTCGGGCAAGG
>JAVBQX010000111.1:0-18418 GCA_031548645.1 Thermoguttaceae bacterium | reverse complement strand
ATCGCTTCCTTTTTGAAGTAGTCGCCGAAGCTGAAATTGCCGAGCATTTCGAAAAACGTGTGGTGATAGGCCGTGCGGCCGACGTTGTCGATGTCGCCGGTTCGCAAACATTTCTGGCACGTCGTCGCCCGGGTGAACTCCAGTTTGCACCGCCCGAGGAAATGGTCCTTGAACTGGTTCATCCCCGCCGGGGTGAACAGCACCGACGGGTCCCATTTCGGCACCAGCACGTCGCTCGGCCGCCGCACGCAGCCCTTGGTTTCAAAAAATGACAAATATTTTTCGCGTAATTCGTTGGTTTTCATGAAAATCGGTCACCAGAAAATAAGATTATTGGCACAAAATAGAATTTGACGACAATATTATAGCTATAACGCGCTTTTGGAACAGAGGTAAAAACATTTTTCATATTAACGCTTGCTGAAAAACGAAAAAAGAGGTACGATTTTTGCATCAGGATAGAAAACTTCATCGTTGAAGAGCAGAGTCTGTTTTTCAGCGGCATTTTTTGCGTAACGTTTGCCTACAAAACTCTTTGAGCTATGTCAACGTCGTCCTTTTGGGGTCAATCATGACAAATACAGTGCAGAATAACAGTCGGCAGGACCAACCCGTCAGGCGACATGATGGCAGGCGTATTTTCCTCGTTTGCGTCATCCTGCTCGCACTGTTCGTCTTATATCGCGGCGCAAGAATCGGGTACAGCGTGTATCGTTGGCAAGCGTCGGCCTGGGCGCCGGCGTACTTGTTGTCCGGCCCCTCCAAGGAAACCGTCCCTGATGCGGAAAAACACCTGATTTTCATCATGGTTGATCATTATGAACATGGCACGAAATCGGATTCGGCTGAGGGAAACCGACAGTGGTGCGAAAAATTCCGGACAATTTCCGACAAATACCGTGATGATTTCGGCAACCGGTTCCGCTACACCTGGTTTTATCCCTATGATCAACACGTGGACGAAATCGTGCGGGACCTTTCGCAGATGGCCTTCGAAGGCTATGGCGAAATCGAGTTTCATTGGCACATCGGAACCCGCGAGGAACACGACATGACGCTCGAAAACCATTCGGACAAGGTCGCCGAGGCCGTCCGATGGTTTCAGCAATACGGGGCGATGATCACCGATGAGGAAACCCCGAGAACGGCCTTCGCCTATATTGCCGGCGTTTGGGATTTGGACGCGTCGCGAAAACCCCTTTCGCACGGGCTGACCAACCAGATTGAGGTCCTGCAACGGAACGGCTGCTACGCCGATTTCACGTTTTCGACGATTGATACGGCGGCACAGCCGAGCAAAATCAATTCGATTTATTACGTCAAGGACGACCCGTCACAACCCAGGTCGCATGACACCGGCGTCGACGTCGAGGTTGGAAAACCGGTCGAAGACGCGTTCATGATTTTTGAAGGGCCCATCGGCATCGATCGGCGGGGCAAGCTGGAATTCGGAGCCGTCGAGTCCGACCCGCGTTTCCGGCCCGACCGCATCCCGAAATGGCTGGAGGCCAATATTCACGTCAAGGGACGGCCCGAATGGGTTTTCGTCAAGGTGTATTCGCACGGAGCCCAGTCGCAAAAAACCGTAATCGACCATGACATGGCGTGGATGCTCCAGGAACTGAAGGACTACACCAGCCAGCGCGGAATCAAACTGCATTTCATGACGACGCGCGAGGCGTACAACGTCGTCAAGGCGGCGGAAGCGGGCCGGACCGGCAACCCGGAAGACTATCGCGATTTCCGCATCCCCAAGTACCGGAACATGGTGCAATCCTACAAAACGCCGAATTTGCCCGCGGAAACACAACCGTAGCCGTAATAAGGCTTTAATCGGCTGCCATCCTTGATGATGGTTGATTTTGCGGAAGCCAAAAACCGTCACTGGCTTTTCTGTGCCGCGAGGGAAGGTTGAATCGTCAGCGTTTCGCGGAAACGAACAACCGTCAGGGCCGGCTTCGAGCCGATGCGGTCGCGGGCGACCAGCCGGATGAAATGGCTGTCGTCTTCGACTTCAATCTCGTTGTATTTCAGGATGATGTCGCCGACGTGCAAACCGGCCACGGCGGCGGGCGAATCCGGGGTGACCGCGGCGATCTTGACGCCAAGCTGTTTCGCGATGCCCGCGGCGTTGCGTTCCGCGTCGGTGATGTTGCGGGACAGTTCGACGCCCATGTAGGGCCGTTGCATTTCGCCGTAACGGACGAGATTTTCCGCGACGCGCATCGCGTCATTGATCGGGATGGCGAAACCGACCCCTTCGTTGGCCCCGGAACTGGATGCGATGGCCGAAATGACGCCGATCACCTCGCCCCGCATGTTGACCAGGGGGCCGCCGCTGTTGCCGGGGTTGATCGGCGCATCGGTTTGCAGCATGTCGTGCAACGGGATCGGGTGATCGCCTTTCGGAATATTCCTTCGCCCGACGGCGCTGATGATGCCGGTGGTGATCGTTCCGCTCAAACCGTAGGGGCTGCCGATGACGAGCACGCGGTCGGCCTGTCGCACGGCGGAACTGTCGCCCAGACGGGCCGGCGTCACGTCCGATTCGGCGATTTCCACCACCGCGATGTCGAACTCGGTGTTGATGAGCGTTTGCTTCGGCGTCAGTTGCCGACGGTCGTTGAGCAGCAGCCGCACCGCATCCGGCTCATTCGCGCCGAGCACGTGACGATTTGTCACGATATAAGGCTTCTTGTCAATGGTCACGACGATCCCCGTGCCGGTTTCCTCGATGCGCTGGGCCGTCGTCTGGCGGATGCCTCCCGATGTACCGTTGGGGCTGCGATGCTTGATCATCGTCGTTTCGATGTGCACCACGCTCGGGAAGGTCAGCTCGGCGGCGGTGCGCATGATCCGGCTGGTCTTGTCCGTTTCGGCGGCGTCGACGGCCAACTGCGCGTACGCCGCCTCCCGATTCGTTTCCTGCGAAAAAACAGGACCCGCCGTCACGAGCTTCGCGCAAATCGCCACGGACGCCAAAACAATCCCCTGGAAGATCAACCGTCGCATGATTCCTCTACTATATCCTTTCTCCAAAAAGATGCACCTTCAAATTCAATTGATCCAGCAGGACGACCGTGTCGTTCGGCAGGACATCGACCGCCAGCACGGGGAGCCAGCTATCGCCCTGCTTCTGCCGCTGCAATTCCATTTTGACCCACTGCTCCATATCAAATTCATTGCCGAAAAACTCCGGCGCCACCACATAGGTGAGAAAATCCCCCGTCGGAGAAAACACCTTGACGCGATTGACGAGTCGTTCGGCGGTCACGAACCGACCGTCGGTCAGCATGGCGAACGAAGCCGGATTGTTGCCGAAAAATTCGTCGGGGGGCAGTTGTACGTTTCCGCCCTGTTCCAGGGATTCGGGTTTCATGCCGCTTTTTCCCCAGCTTCTGGACGACAGCCAGATTCCTTCACGTGTGAAAGGAACCATGCGGCAATGCTTCGTGTCACCGACCCAAAGAACGCCGTCGGGACCGATTCGCAAATCGAAATAGGGCAGATCGGGCGAAAAACCGGGGAAGGCTTCGCCGGTTTCATTTTTCGTCACCTCTTTTCCGATCATCGTTTCGAGCTCGCCGCGTCGGTTAAACCGGTATACCGCTTTTTGCTGGGCGTCGGCCATAAAGAGCGAGTCCGCGTCCACCGCAATGGCGGATATGAAGGATTCCTGGTCCGGGGCGATGGACACCGGCGCGGAAATCGTGTGAATCGGATTGCCGGTCGGGTCGTACACTCCCACTCCGTATCGGGACGAAACCAGGGTCATCCCGGCAAAACAATCGTTCTCCCCGGGAACCAGGATATCCGTCGGGAACGAAGGCAGGGGGAAACGCCCCAGAACTTCACCCGCCGGACTGTAGCGGACCGTTTGGCATTGTTTGCCTTCGGCATCCTTCCCCCCGCAGACCAGGATTTCCTCATTCCCGCGATGCGTGACGGCGATCGGGGCCTGAAACTCCGGCGACAGATCAAAGGTGACCAACGAGCTGAAAGCAACCATCCCGTCAGCGATGTGATTGATCCTGCTCCAGCGGCTTTGCGACATTTTTTCCTTGCTTGGCAAAACACAAACGGCCACCGCGCCGAACACCGCGCTCAGGAAAATGATGATCAGCAAGGGCACGTACGGGTGGCTTTGATTGCGGCGTTTCTTCAAATTCCGTAACAATTTGGCCGTATTCCACCGCGGATTTTCCTGACCCTGATCGTCCTCGGATTGTTGACCATCCGGTCGATTATCGTCTGATAATGAATCCATGATTCCGCGTCATTCCATCGTAAAAGCTGTGGATAAAAGAAACATAAATCGTATTGGAGCAAGAATACTTGAGCACCAAACAAGAGGGCAAATTTTTTCATCAACCGAAGTTCGGAAAACCCCTTAGACGATAGTATAACACCTGACGGGGGGGCTGGAACAAGCTTAACCGTCGTGTAAATTAGAATCTACTGCTATTTTACTCAAAAAATTAGAATATTTCCTTGTTCTTTGTTTTTTGACCTTATAATTATAATAAGGGTTATAATCTTTTATGATTTTCCCTGCAAAAATAGCACTTCGGTTTTGCAACAAAAATAGAGGTTGTTTTGAGCGATCAAAAAGAAAAAGAAGAAGCCATTGAACTGAGTGGTGTTGTCACAGAGGAAGTGCGCGGCGCATTTCGTGTCAAATTGGATGATTTGGATCATGAAATCCTTTGTCGTTTAGCCGGTAAAATGCGTAAATTCCGCATTCGTGTCGTGCCGGGCGATCGGGTAAACGTTGAAGTCAGCCCTTATGATATGGAACGCGGGCGGATCATTTTTCGCGAGCGCTAATTCTCGAAGCATTGTCTGGCACTTAAGTTGTGCCAATCTCAATCAGAATTGACATTATCCCTCCCGGTCAATTGCGGGCATGGTTGTTTCCGTGGCATAATCTCATTTGTCGCCGCACGACTTGCCATCAAGTCACAAATAGCGCAGAAATTATTTCGGCTGACGGTTTGTGGCTCTATTTGGTGTTGCGCTTATTTTTACCCGTCTTCTCCAGGGAAAAATATCTCACTTGACCCAGGCCGCAAGTTTTGCCATTATGCGCGTTTTCCACCAGTTTCGCCGTGCGCTTTGCCGCATATCCTCACAAACACTTTTTTCGAGACATGTCAAAGCAAATCCTGTGGCTTGCCCTCATCGTTATTACGCTGACAAACGCAAAAGGGGGCGCATACGCGCAGCCGTCGACACAAAATATTGATACTCCGTCTTTTGGGACCGGGGCGGGGTTTTCCGGTTACCGTTTCGCGGAAACGGCGGCATTGCCACCCCAAACGCCGTTGTCGCAATCGCCCGATTCTTCCGTGAAAGTCATCCTGTTGAACAACGACCATATCGTCCGGGGGGAAATTCTCAACGACGGTGTCACCGTGCAGGTCCGCAACGAATTGGGTGTCATCCAGATTCAACGCAACGATATCGCCCATATCGCAGCAACGCTTCCGGAAATATATCGGTTCAAGCAGGAAAAGACGCAGAAAACCGCTGCGGGCCATCTTCAACTGGCCGACTGGTGCGTGGCCAACAAACTGCCGGACGAAGCAGCCGAAGAATTCGACCGGGCCATTCTCCGGGCCGACGATCGGCAACTGGCCGATTCGATTCGCAACCACAAAACTGCGGCCCTATCGATGTTTGAAGAGCATAACCTCAAAATGGACATGGTCGAACAGGAAAACCGAAAATATCGACAGTGGCTGGATAAAATCCCGCAAACAACTGTTGCGACCTTCAAACGTGAAATTCTCCCGATGCTCGTGCAGAACTGCAGCGGCATCGCCTGTCACAGCGCCAACAGTCTCAATAATTTCCGGTTTGTCCCGAATCCGAACAACAAAGACGTTGACGTGGCTAAAAATCTGCGGGTCGTGCTCGGATATGTCACACCCGGTGTGCCGGAGGAAAGCCCGCTCGTGCTGGTTCCCATCGCGCCGCACGGACGGACGCAGCAGATTTTTACCCGCCGGAATATCAAACAATACGAAAAGCTGTATCTCTGGGCCGAACAGGTCGCCGACGAAATGGACGCCTATTATCCGCTTGACGGGGAGGACCGTGTCACCGCTGCGGCGGAACGCAAACGCCGCAAGCCGGCCATGACAACGATGCCCGACACGGAAAAAATCGGCATGACGCTCCAGCAGGCTTCCGGCGACAGCGTTCCCTTTCCAACGCCGGGCGAAAACCTCGTGGAGCCCCAAACGCCGAACAATGCCTCGATGCAAAAAACCTCCGTGCAAAATGTCACATCGCAGAATGGTCCGACTTCCCTGTCGCAGGGCTTGATTTCAAATGCCGGCCCTTCGAATTTCCCGCCGCTTCCGCAACAACGCGCCGACTTCAATTTCTTTGAACAGCGTTCCATCGTCCCGACGGGAACGGCGCCTGGCGGCTGGCAACGTCCGGCGCAGCCCTTGGCGGAACCGCAAAATCAAGAGGCAGTCACCGTGACGCATGACAGCACCGAAATCTTTGAGAAAAACAGCGTCTTGCAGCAGTTGCAACGCGAACCGCTCGACCCCTTCGACCCGGTGCTGTTCAACCGTCAATATCACCTCAAACGCATCCAGGAAAACGTCCGGCAATAGGCTTTCGCAAGAACGACATTACTGCAATTTGCCTTGAAATTGCCCTTCAAGACGGCGTCCACGGATAATTTCGCGGAGCTCGACAACTTGGGATATGGGCGCTTGTTCTTTTCGCATGTGTGAATCCTTCTTCAAGGTTGTTGCATTTTTTGTAACGATTCGTTATACTGCCGAAATTGATAAGTTTTCGTTATTTTGCCTTTTTTTCCACCATCACGGGCACGCCGATGACAAACAACACAACTCCGAAGAACGAACGCCTGATCTCGCTCGACGCCTTTCGCGGGCTGACGATCATGGGCATGATCATGGTCAACAATCCGGGCACATGGAGCGCGGTCTATCCGCCGCTGCGACACGCGGCCTGGCACGGCTGGACGCCGACGGACTTGGTCTTTCCGTTTTTCCTGTTCATGGTCGGAGTTTCCATCGTCTTTTCGCTGCAAAAACGGCTTGTCTCGGGCGAGTCGAAACTCAACTTGAGTCTCAAGGTCGTCTGGCGGGCGGTCAAAATTTTCCTGCTCGCCATGTTGCTGACGCTCTTTTACAAAAAGGGCTGGCCCGACAGCATCGACACCGTCCGCTTTTGCGGCGTGCTGCAACGCATTGCGCTCGTGTTTTTGATCTGCGGCCTGATCTTCATTTTCACCAAGCCGCGAACGCAGGCGGTTTTGTGCGTGCTGTTCCTGGTCGGCTATTTTCTTTGCATGACGAAAATTCCGATGCCCGGCGCCGAAGGCAAGGTGTCGCTCGAACCAGGCAACAACATTGCGGCCTACGTCGACAGCAAAATCATGCCCTTCGGGCGATTCTACCAGGGTCCGCACCGCGACAATTGGGACGAAAAACTCATTTCCTGGGACCCGGAAGGGCCGTTCAGCACGATTCCCGCGCTGGCCACCTGCCTGACGGGCGTGTTCGCCGGACTGCTCCTGCGCGATCGTCGGCGAACGCAGGAACGCAAGGTCATCATCCTGTATTTTGCCGGATTCCTGTTGCTGGTCGGCGGTTATCTCTGGGGCCTTTGCTTCCCGATCAACAAGCCGCTTTGGACCAGCTCCTACGTGCTGCTGACCTCCGGTTTCGCGGGTTTGATTCTTGCCTCGTGCGTGTATTTCATCGACATGCTCGGCCACAGAAAAATCATGTACCCCGCCGTCGTGTTCGGCTCCAACGCGATCACGATGTTCGTGCTGTCCGGCGTTTTGGCCAGCCTGATCTTTTACGGCGGCGACTGGAAACTGAACACCAAGACGATGGAATTCATCATCTCCTGCGGCGGATCGAAAGAATTTGCCAGCATGTGTTATGCCCTGCTCTTCGTCGCGGTGAATTTCATTCCCGCCTGGCTGCTTTATCATTTCAGGATTTACGTGCGGCTGTAATAAGGCGAGACGCTGAAATGACGGGATTTCAATACCAAACGTCATTTTCATCGTACCGTCATTTCGCTTCGCTCCATTCCGGCTATTGCTCTTGATTGAATTTTCGTCGGATGGTTCAACCGTCATTGATGACGAAAACCACCAGGCGTTTGGGGCCGTGTACGCCCATGACGAGAATTTTTTCGATGTCCGCCGTCCGACTGGGGCCGGTCACGACGAGAAATTCGCCGTTCTGCTTGATCGGGACATCCGGGTCGGCGTCAGGACTGTCGGTTGTTTCGCCCTGGATTCGGCGGCAGATTTCCGGCCATGCGCCGGGCAGGTGCTCTCGCAACATGCGGCCGGTGGCAACGACACAACAGATCGGCGGCAGGTAACACAGCATGCGGTCGAACGCGGACGCCGAGGCGATGACGGCGCTCCCGGTGTCGGCGAGCAGGTATTCGGCGCCGATGACGCTGGCGTCGAGCATGGCCATGTCCTGCGGCGAGACGTCGGACGCAACCGCCGGAGCGTAAAATCGTTCGAAATCGGGAGTATCGCCGTGAAAAACATCCGCCAGGGCAAGCGTTTCCGAGACGATTTTGCGATTGGCGATGCCGATTTTCTTCGCGCCGAGTTCCTTGAGCAGCGACGCCAGCCGTTGGGCCGCCTCCTCTTTCGAGCGGCACGCGACCGCTTCGCCCCCCGCCGCGGCGAGCGATTCATCGAACTGCCGCGTCATTTCGGCGGGTGAAAGGTTATTGATCGGCCAGACCGCCGGCGCCTCGGGCATGACCGCGGGGCCGGGCACGGCGTTCAAGGCCGTGCGGATGCGTCCCAATATTTTATCGCGACTTGACATGGATGTGAGCTTGAGCCTGAATTAAATTTTCTGTACCAGTTCGACCGGGAGACCGTGATGCAAGATGAAGGCACAACGCACGCCCGGCATCGGAACGAACGGCTCAATCAGGATATCCTTGCCGGCAAGTTCCGCGTCCAGATCGTCGACCTCGAAGGCGACATGCGTGTTTTCCTGCAATTCCTTCGGCATCGGGCTGCCGGCCTCGAATTTCAGCCACTCGACGCGGAACGGGTCTTTCGAATAATCCGACACGTGCAGTTTACTCGCCTCAAGATAAGCCGACCACTCATGTTCGGTCTTTGTCGGCACGCCGATATGATCAAATTTCATGCGATTTCTCCAAAAAAATACAAAATTGCAGGGGGCATTCTTGCCAAGCGACATCAAACATGCTTTGATAGAAGTTTGACTTTGGCTTTGGACCTGTCCCCATTTTACCACAAACCGGGGGCATTCGACACACCCCGCCTGAAAAAAGGAGAATAAAGTGACAAGAATATTCCTCGCGGCCCTGTTCGGTATGATTTTGACCGCGTCAAGTTTCGCCCAAGACGCCGCGACGCCCAAGCGAATCGGCATCATCGGCGCATCGACCTCGCACGTGGTCGCCTTCACCAACCAGATCAACAACCCGGACGGCGACGAGCTGATGCAGCGTTACGAAGTGACCGCGGCCTACGCCGGCGGCATGCCCGACAATCCGTCGAGCTGGGACCGCGTGCCCGAATACACGAAATTTCTCGTCGACAAGGGCGTGACGATGTACCCGACGGTTGAGGAAATGGTCAAACACGTCGATTTCGTGCTGCTGGAAAGCGTCGACGGTCGCCCGCACCTCGAACAGGCCAAACCGGTCATCGCTGCGAGAAAACCGATGTTCATCGACAAACCGGTCGCTGGTTCACTGGCCGACGCGATGGAAATTTACCGCCTGGCCGAAGAAAACAAGGTGCCGATTTTCTCCGCTTCGTCGTTGCGTTACGGTAAAAACGTGCAGGACATCCGCAACAACAAGCCGCAGGGCGCCATTCTCGGCTGCGACGCGTTCAGTCCGTGTGCGCTGAATGAGAAGCACCCGGACTTCTATTGGTACGGCATTCACGGCGTCGAAACGCTGTTTTCCATCATGGGGACGGGCTGCAAATCGGTTTCGCGAACGCACACCGCCGGGGCCGACGTCGCCGTCGGGCTTTGGGAAGACGGCCGCATCGGGTCGTTCCGCGGCATCCGCGCCGGCAAGGCCGATTACGGCGCCCGGGTCTTTACGGAAAAAGCCATCCTCGAAGCCGGACAATATGACGGTTACGCGCCGCTGGTCGTCGAATTCTGCAAGTTTTTCGACACGCTGGAAACGCCGGTCGACCCGAAGGAAACGCTTGAAATTTTCGCCTTCATGTCCGCCGCCGACATCAGTCGCGCCGAAAACGGACGTGTCGTGACCTTGCAGGAGACGATCGAACGGGCGAAAAACGAAGTGCCGGTCCGCAAAAACATCGTCATTCCCGCCGATTACGGGCGGCAATCGGCGAAATCCGTGCTCGTCGACGGAAAAAAAGTCGCGACCGCCTCGCTGAAGGCGTCGCTCAAACCGCAAAAGGCGAACGAAGTGATCAAGGTCATCCTGCGCGCCGAAAAGGGCGTCGACTTCAAAGACGTGCAGGAAGTCCTCAAGCAACTCGACGACACGTACCTGGCCAATTACCTGTACGAGTGAGGCGGGTTCCGCTGTTTTCCAACTCTGCAAGAAATGGCAGCCGCGAACGCAGTAAGCGCAGCGAACGGAGTGACCGGTGTGGGGCGTGTCCGTTCATGACAACGTGTTTCGCGTTTTCGGTTTGCCGTTCGAAATTTTTTGGGTATAGACGCGATCTCTGTTTCGCGGCTCATTTCTCCGGTCACTCCGCTGCGCTGCGTTCGCGGCTGCCATTCTTGCCAATTGAATTCCGACTATTTTCTACCAACTGGAAACCAATTCCATCCTGACGTTTCCGGCGTCGAACGGTTTGTCGGTTCGTTCGCCGGGAATCGCGGGGATCGTGATTTCCGGTTCGTGCCAATTGTTGTCATATTGATTTCGCGTGGCACGGACGCGGTCCTCACCGGCGGAGTTCCGCATTTCTTCCGCCGTTTTCGGTTGAAAACTTTCGAACGCGATTTTATACGTTCCCGGCGTCACGTCATCGATGCGGAAGGTGCCGTCGTCGTTGACGCGGTTTGCAAACGAAACGCTTTGCGAAATCGGACACGTCCCGGTTTCCGAATCGCACTGGAGATTGTAGGCGTTGACGATTTTTTCAAACGCTTTGCCTTCATCCGTTTCACGAAGCCATTTCCAATACCACGTCAGCACCTCGGTGCGATTGTTCCGGTCGATTTCGCCCGGGATTGGCAGATTCGCGTAATCCGGTTTCGGGGCGGCCGGGTCAATCGAACTCAAGGTGATTTTCGCGTACTTCCAGTTGATTTTGTCGCGGAACTGTTCCGGGAGCGACACCTTGCCGATCACGGGGCAGCCGGTTCCGCCGATTTGAATTTGGCTGGTCTTTCCCGGCTCGGGAATCAATTCGGCGCTTGCGAGACGGAGAGAATTACTGAAGGAATCAACGGAAGAACTTCCGAAATCGTGCTCCCGCATTTCGAGCCAATAGTTGATGCCGGGGTAAACCTTTTCGAACACGACCTTGCCGTTGGCATCGCTTGTTGACGGGGTTTGGAAGAGCGGCAACGGTTTTTCGCGGTCCCAATTCCCGCAGGAATACCCGCCGCCGAACAACGACACCGCCTGATTCGGACGCGGCTCCTTCCCTTTCATGAGCGTCGCTTCGATGCGGGCCCACGGCTTGAGCGTGATGGTGCCGGTTTCCGCCTCCTCACGAAACGCAAGGGCACAACCGGAATCGTGGGCGCAAATAATCACGTAACCTTCCTGGCGGGGCCGGAACGAAAACCGCCCGTCTTCCTTCGTTGTCATGTAATCGCTTTTGTCCTCGCCGTACATACGGGATTTCAGGTCACCGTTAAAAATATCAGAGCGTCCGTTTTTGGAATCAATCATCCGGACTTCCACGTTTTGTGCCGGTTTGCCGTCCGGTTGAAGAATGACGCCGTGAATCGGGGCCGCCGGGGTCAACTCGAAATCGACGATTTTTTCCCCGTGGGCACCGACGAACGCTTCCGATTCGGCGGGAAGATAACCGTCCGCCTCAATCCGAATGGCAAACGCGTAGCCAATGGAATCAATCGGCACGGTATACGTCCCATTCTCGCCGGCTCGTGCCCAAGTGGTTTGCCAAATCGCACGATCATAATTTTCATCAAATTTCGCTCCCGGCAAGGCCAGAAAGTTATTGACCGGTTGTTTCGTTTCCTTGTCGATCACTTTTCCGGAAAAAACAAGTACGGGATAGAGCGTGATCGTGTACGGTTCTTCCCGGGAAATAAGATCAAAACGCTTCTTGTCCGGAAGCATGGTTAATTTTCCGTCTTTTACGGAATTGAAATGATATCCGACGATTCCATCAGGAGCCTCATCCCATTCAATCATTCCATGTTCGTCGGCTTTCAAACCGTCATCGCGATACTTGAGATAACCTTCCGAACCCTGCCATGTGTAAGGCGAGGCATACGCCCCGGCAATCGGTTTTCCGGCGGCGTCCACGATTTTAAACCGGATCGTGTTGCCCGGCTGGAGCGTGAAATCCTGATTGCCAAGCGACTTGGCAATTTGCAGTTGACGAATCTGCGGGGCTTTGCCGGGAGCGCTCACGATCAGATTTTTAGGTCCTGTCGGAGTCGCCGGAAACGCGTAATCTCCCTGGGCGTCGGTTTTCGTTTCCTGATAATACTCCTTGCCCTGGTGATAGAACATGCGGTTCTGGTATCCGAGTTCGACTTTCGCGTTTTCAATCGGCTGACCGTCCGCGTCGACCACTTTTCCGGAAACGTTGACGCCCCGTTTCAGGACGAATTTTTCCGTCAGATTTTGGAACCGCTCCATTTCCGGCGTCCCTTTTTCGATGGTCACCTTGAGGTCAAGGTAATCGGGATGCCGAATCATCAAAGGATAATTTTGCGAATCCGGATTGGCACAACTGGTCGACCATTTTCCTTCCGCGTCGGTGACAAGTTCATCAATACCCGTCCCGCGGGGAAAATCCTCTCCCGCTTTGGCTCCTTGAATCGGTTCCCCTTCTTCATTGACGATGGTTCCGCCCACAAGAATGCCCGGCTTGAGCACGATTTGATATTCCGCGGGAACAGTGGATTTTCCGCCGTTGAGTCGATCACGATTCATAAATTGCGGAACGTATTTTTCCTTCGGCGTCGTCCACATCCGATAGCACGTAAATTCCTTGTTTTGAATGTCCGCGAGATCAAAAACCGCGATCCCGTGTTCGTCCGTATGTAAAGTGCTCCGGTACGTTTTTTCCACGGTGCCGCCCCAGATATTCAGGAAGAGCTCCACATCCTTGACCGGCTCGCCGGCTTCGTTTTTGACGATCACCTTCATTTCCGGCGGAATGGTTTTCCACGAATCGTCCGTTGCCGGCGGTTGCGGTTCTTCTTCCGGTTTAGGTTCGTCAGCTTGCGACGCATTGCTCTGCTGCGGATCGTTCGGCAGCGGCTTGGCGATCAGTTTGACCTGGAACATGCCGACGCAGAGAAAACTCACGCCGATCAATAAAATCAATGCTTTTTTCATGAGGGAATCTCCTTGACCTTTTCGATATTCGCTTAAACGTTGGGCGCGGACAATCACGTTATTGCCGCAAAACGCCGTTCGGCAGACCGCCGCGACCGGCGTGGTGTCGCGAAAGAGGAGCAGCGTTTCCGCAAACTCGGCGGTCCCGTGCTCGCTCGTTCCGTAGGCGTCCGCATCGCAACGCCATTCGGCGGCCTCGTCGAATTTCCGGACCGCGAAATGCGCGACCGGGTTGAACCAATGCACCAATGCAATCACCCGCAAACACAATGATTTCAGCAGATCGCGATGCAGATAATGCGACAGTTCGTGCTTCAAAATGCCGAGCCGCACATGGTTCGGGGCCTCTTCCCAAAGTGCGGTCGGGACGATGACGACGTCATGCGTCAACCGATGAATCAAGCCGGGCCCGCTTTGCTCGGCGGTCAGAAGCTTGATTTTGCCGGGTGCGATTCCATGTTCCGCGAGAAGCTGTTCCCATTCCCGCAAAAACGCCGGCTCGGGAATCTCCGCCTCCGCCGTTTGACGCAACAGCCGCCAATACGAAATCACCTGCGCCGCAAAAAACGCAAGCATTCCGATTACCCAAACGACAAAAACGAGGAACATGCCGTTCGCTTGAAAAAACTCCGACCAGCTTCGCGGCGGAATCGTTTCCGCAACCGGCATCGGGTTCATTACCGGTTGCACGGTCGGTGCCGCGACAGGCGGGGTGACGATTTCCGTGTGTTTGACCGGAGGCGTCATGTTTTGCGAATGATGAACGACGGGCATGTTCGGCATTTCGCGAAACGGTTTTTCCTGTGGCTGAAACACAACGGCGTCAACCTTTTCGACGGTCGTTGCGGCTTGCGTTTCCATCGGCGGCGGGCTCAGCACCGCGAAGTGCAGCGGAAACCGCATCAAAATCACCCCTTGAATCAACACGAGCGCCCAGGCCGTTCGCGTCCAGCGGGAACTGCGACACCCGGTCGAGCGGAGCAGCGTTCCGACCAAAAGACCGCTCAACGCGAGCAAAATCGTTGACCGCAACAGCGTTTCGAGGATTGGCGTCATGATCAGCTCTCCTTTTTCTTCTCTTGCACGAGTTTTTCAAGATAGGTGATTTCCTCCGGCGAAAAATCCCGTTTCGCAGCCAGGTGGGCCATCAGCGGCACGAGATTTTGACCGCAAAGCTCCTCGAACAGCTCGAAATACCGCCCGGAAACCTGTTTGCGAGAGATCGCGGCTTCATACGTCGCCGGATTTTCCGTGACGCGGCGAACGATCCCCTTCCCGACAAGGCGGTTGAGTCGCGTATGCACCGTCGTAAGGGCCAGATTCCGCCCCCGTTCGTGAAACCATTGCACCGTCTGCCCGAGATTGACCGGCCCTTTGGCCCAGAGAAATTCGAGAATTTCCAGTTCCCCCGGCGCCAGCTTCGTGATTTTCCCCGTCGATTTTTTTGCCATCGGATTCCTCCTGATTTTTCGTTCATTCTACTCAGTAGCAGTCACGCCGCCGATTATACTACCCAGTAGAATGATTTGTCAAGGGAAAACCTGAAAATTTTTTGAATGGATTGCCGGTTTGACTTTCATTCGAAAAAGATACCCGGGTAATGGCAGCCGGAAACGTAGCGCAGCGGAGTGACCGGAGTGAGGAGCCGCAAAACGGAAAGCACACCGATCCCCGAAAGACGGCAAACCGAAAACACGAAATACGCTTACCCAAACGGACTCACCCCACACCGGTCACTCCGTTCGCTGCTGCCATTTTTGATGTTTGGATTTTGTATGCCTTTTCAACAGACCTGTCGCACTTGCTAGTCTTATGTCCATCGGCTATAATGAGCGGTGTATTGCTGCGCATTTCCGGTGCGTTATTTTTTCCATCTTTACCAGTTTATCCCGAGTGCGTTTTCATGAATCTGCCGCCCCATCATTTCCCGAACGACCCTCCGTTCGACGACGATTTCGACCCGAACGACACATTGGCCGGCGAATGGTCGCCCGTGGTTGACGTCGAGGATTCCGGAACAACGGCCACGAAAACGGCCCGTAAGTCGAAAATCGCAAAGGCTTCCGATGAAAATTCGGACGAAGAAGAATCGGCGGACGACGCGGCCATGAATTCGCCCGTGATCGAGGAAGTGTCGAGCGATTTCGTCAGTTCCTGGAACCGGTTGATCAGTATGACCAACTGGGAAAAAGGCAAGCTGATTCACAACTGGCGCACCAAGCTGGTCGAAAACGGTCTGCCGCGCCAGGTTTATTCCGACGAATCGCTGGCCAAGCGGCTGGGCAACGTCTCCGGCCAGCACATCGGGCGATTGCGTCGCGTTTACGAACGCTTCAGCGGGACTTTCGAACAATACACCGGCCTGTTCTGGAGCCATTTTCAGGCGGTGCTCGACTGGGACGACGCCGAAAACTGGCTTGCCGACGCTTCGGAAAACCAGTGGTCGGTCGCCACGATGCGACTGCAACGCTGGGAGTCGATCGGTTCTCCCGCGGGGCAGAGGCCGAACGACGCGGACATCGTCATGTCCGAGCCGGACGAAGACGTCAACCCTTACAACGATTCGGACACGGTTCTCGACGGCAATCGAAAAGGCGTCGAGCCGAACCGCGACAAGGACAAAAAGAAAAAGGGATCGGGCGGCGATTCCGGCAACGCGTCAGGCGGGCCGGGCGACGACGATCTCGGCGATTTTTCCTCCCCGGCCGAGGCTTTCGCCCAGATGAAACAGATGAAAGACCTGCCGGAAGACCTCAGGGAGGCCTTCGAGCAGCTCAAAATCGTGATCCTCAGCCACAAGGTTTCCGGCTGGCGAGAGGTCGAACCGCAACGGATTCTGACCTTCCTCAACGCGATGAAAGTCGTCGTCATGACGGAGGAAAAATAGAAACGTCGACCGGGCACGCAAGGTAGTACAAAGTTATCGAAATAAAGTTCGGTTCGGAATCCTATTTTTCCCCGGCCTTTGGGGCCGGCGGTTTTTCCCAAACCTCATTTTCACCTTATTTCCCAAAACAAAACAACCTCAGTAGCACAAGTCTCGCTACAAACACAACCTCATTTCCCTCATTTTTTGAAGGGGATGAAATGAGGTAAATACGGTCGTATTTTTTTGTGGTTTATTGCTACTGAGGTTGTTTCGTAAAAAAAATGAGGTGAAAATAAGGTTTTTTCAATTCCGCGTTTTCCCTGAAATGACGAAGGACAATTCGATAACTTTGTAGTGGGGCGGTACCGTGAATCAACGGCGTCATGCGTGCCCCGTGCGACCTGATTGTCCCTCGCTCACGCTTCGGACTCTGACCGTGATCGGCTGAAAAAGCAGCGGCGGTCACGGCGTGACCGCCCTACCATAATTTCTTACTTCCACGGAAACATGTCGATCGTGTGATCCCAGAAGTACACGTAAAACGCAATCGTGATCAGCACGACCAAAATTCCCAGCACGAGCGCGAATCGTGAAGGCGTCATGTCGAGTTTCGACGTGACTTCGATCGCACGCTGGTCATCGTTGGGCCACATTTTCGTCATGACGGCCATGACCAGCAGCACGACCAGGAACGAAATCACCATGCGGTTCAGGAAGCAGGTGAAAATGAGCGAAAGAACCTGGTGTTCCTCCGGGTCGAATCGCGTCGCGAGGAACATCAGCAGCCCGTAAATCGCGGGGTTCAGCAGCAGGGCCACCGCACCGCTCCATTTGCTTGCCCGTTTCACGATAAAGCCGAACAGGAACGCCGCCAGGATGCCAGGGGAGATGAAGCCCTGGAATTCCTGGATGAACGTGAAAATGCCGCCGAATTTCGGGTTGTCCAATTGCGGTGCGATGAGGCAGGCGATGACCACGAACACGATGACGCACAATCTCCCGATGGCGACCTGCACCCGTTCCGAAGCGCTCTTGTGGATGTACTCCTTGTAAATGTCCATCGTGAAGACCGTCGAGGCCGCGTTAAGCATCGAGGCGAGCGAACTGATGATCGCCCCGAGCAGGGCCGCGAGCACGAAACCCTGCATACCGCCTTTCGGGACCAGTTTCGTCATCAACAGCGGGAAGGCCGCGTCGAAATCGTAACCGCTCTGCTGTTTGCTGAATTTCATCTGGTCCGCCCATCCGCGGGCTTCGTTCGCCTTTTTGATTTCCTTCATGGCCGCCGTCAGTGTCGTCGGTTCGGAAACATTCATCGCCGGCGCTTCGACGCCGAGCATTTACGCGTCGAAGCGGACCAATTCGCCTGCCGCGACCGGTTCAAAGACCGCAAACTTGTCGTCGAAATCGAATAACAGGTTGGCGGATTTGTTTTGGGACAGGCTCGCCTGCAAACCGGCTTCCTTCAATTCGTTCAGGCGGCCGATATCGGTCGAGCCGTCTTTCAGGGCCTTGATATAGGCCCGTCCGAAGAGTTCCTCCTGACGGGCTTCCTTCATGTCCGTGTGATACAGGTTGAAGGCGATAATGCCCGGGAAAATGACGATGAAGGGAATGAGCAGTTTGAGGAACGCCGCGAAGACGATGCCCTTTTGGCCTTCGCCGAGCGACCGCGCCCCGAGCGTCCGCTGCATGATGTATTGGTTCAGGCCCCAATAGTACAGGTTCGGAATCCAGATGCCGAAGAACAGCGCGGTGATCGGCAGAGTGCCGTCTGTCCAGGGCAGGTTCATCCGCAGTTTGTGCTGGTTGATCATCTGGAATCGCTCGACCGCCGTGGCATCGACCAGTTTCGGGGCGGTTTCCTCGATCGTTTTCTGGTCGAGGTCCATCACTTGCATGGCCGTGGCCATGGTCGGTTCGTCGGCGTCGCCCAGCGCGTTCATGGCGAAGAACAGGATCACCCCGCCGCAGACGATGAGC
>JAVBQX010000123.1:0-3215 GCA_031548645.1 Thermoguttaceae bacterium | reverse complement strand
CAAGGACGGCGTCGAAATCTACCGCGACATCGACTCGGACAAGGACAAGATCGCCGACCAGATGCGGTGGTTCAACACGGGCGGAACCCGCTGGGGCGTCGACACGAACAAGGACGGCGTCATCGATTATTGGAAGGTCATCTCGCCGGAGGAAGTGTCCGAGGAAATCGTGCTCGCGATGGCGACGCGCGATCCCAACCGCTTTACGCGGGTGGCCCTCACCGCCGACGAAGCGAAAGCCCTGCAATGCGGCCCGGAAATGACGCAAAAACTTGACACGCTCATTAAGCAACAACAACAGGCGTTCCAGCAGGCGGTGCAGGCGATTCCGCTTTCCGGCGGCGCGCAGTGGGGACAGTTTTCCGCCCTGCGTCCGGCCACGATTCCCTCGGGAACCAGCGGCAGTACGAAAGACATGACCATTTACTACGACGCGATCACGCTGATCAACGACGGCGATAGCGCTGTCCACATCCAGCTCGGTTCGATGGTCAAGATCGGCGATGTTTGGAAGGTCGTCGACGCGCCGAGCGTTTACGGCAGCGGAAAAACCCCGGCGATTTCGCCCGGGCAAACAGGCGCCACGAGCGATACGACCAACCCGGATATCCAGAAAAAAATCGATGAAATCCAGAAACTGGAAAAGGACCTCGCCGCGGCGGCCAAGGCGGATCGCGCCCCGATTTATGACCGGATCATCATCCTGCGTCTGGAAGTGGCCTCGCTTTTCGCCAACGGCAAGGACATGGCAAGCCGCGACAAATGGCTTCGCGACCTGGCCGACTTCACTTACGCCGCCGTGACGGTGGACGGCTATGCCGCGGGACTCGAAAAACTGAAGACCATGAGCCAGGGTCTGAAAGGCGGCGGCAATCACGACGTGGCGGCCTACATGCAATACCGCGCCATTGAAACCGCTTATTTCACGGCGCAATCCGCGCCTGACTCGCGACCGGAAACCGTTTACGCAGATCGCATTCACAATCTGGAACAACTGGTGAAGGATTTCCCCAACACGACGACGGCCGCACAGGTCCAGCTTGAACTGGTCGGCGAATATGAAATGTCGAACCAGTTGGAGGACGCGAAAAAGATGGCCCAGGCCGTCATGAGCGGTTACCCGAACTCGGCCATGGCGGAAAAAGCGGCCGGTTTCCTGAGACGCATCGATTCGGTCGGCAAGGCGTTCCCGTTCCAAGGAACTTCGGCCACCGGCTCGACGATCAATCTCAACCAGTACGCGGGCAAGATCGTCCTGCTGTATTTCTGGGCCACCTGGGCCGATCCCACCGGGGAACAGGCCACGGCCGTGAAACGCTACCAGGCGCTTTATGAACGCGAAGGTCTTTCGATCATCGGCGTCAACCTGGACGAATCCGCCGACGACATGCAGGCTTACGTGACCAAATACGCGACCAAGTGGCCGAACATCCACGAACCCGGCGGACTGGAAAGCCGGCCGGCCGTGTATTGCGGGGTCAACATGCCGCCGTTCTTCATCCTCATCGACAAGGAAGGCAAGGTCGTCAACAACCACCTGCTGCTTCCCGAAGACGCCGACCGCGCGGTCTTCAGCCTCACCCGCGGCGAGTAGAAACGGCAATATTGACGACAAAGGTAGGGCGGTCACGCCGTGACCGCCGAATTTTCGACTCGCACGGCGTGCAAGCCCAAGCTTGTTTGTTCAACTTATTTTTTACGAGTCCCTTCACACGCCGACGTACAGTTGCAGTTCGTCGCCGTCGGCGCGGAGTGTCACCGGTTCGATCCCGGCGAACGTGGCGGCCAGATCGGCGGCTTGAACGCCGGTCGTCAATGCCGTCGCGAGCGTTTCGCCCTTAATGTAATCGGCGAACAGGGCGGCCGCTTCGGTCAGTTTCGATGAACCGGTCACGATGCCGACACGAATGCGGTCGGTGTATTCGCAGTTGAGTTCCTTGCGGCGGTCCTGAATCAGCCGCACCAGTTCGCGGGCCCGGCCCTCGGCGAGCAGTTCCGGCGTCAGTTCCGTCGAAAGAATGACGACGCATTGCGAACTGTGCGCCGCGGCCCAACCCTCTTTCGCCTGTAGGCGGATTTGGATTTCGTCGGGACCGAGTTCGACGGCGCCGGACGGCACGCCGAGCGTCACACGGCCGTCGCGTTCCATCTCGGCGAGCAAGGCCCCGCCGTCCGCCTTGCCGAGGGCCTGCTTGACTTCGGGCAACTGTTTGCCAAGCTTCGGGCCGAGCTTCTTGAAATCGGGCACCACCGTGTACGTGATGTACTTGTCGGCCTTTTCGATCAGTTCGACCCGCTTGACGTTCAGTTCCTGTTGGATCAGTTCGACCTGCCGTTCGACGGCGGCCTTCTGTTTCGGGTCGACGAGCACGATCTCGACCGATTGCAGCGGCTGTCGCACCTTGAGTTGCGCGACCATGCGGGCGTTGCGGCCGAGCGAAACGATTTCACGGGCCAGCCCCATCTGCCTTGAGAGCGTCTCGTCGATTAGCGTCTCATCGGCCACCGGATAATCGCAAAGGTGCACGCTCTCAACGACAAGATCACTTTGCGCTTTGCATTCTGCGCTTTGCGTTTGAATCGCCAATTGCTGCCACATTTCCTCGGCCAGGAACGGCACGAAGGGCGCGACCGTTTTCGCAAGCGTCACGAGCGATTCGTACAGCGTCCAATAGGCGTCGGCCTTCGAGCCGGTCTCCTCGCCGCTCCAGAAACGGTCGCGACTGCGACGCACGTACCAGTTGGAAAGCGCGTCGACGAATTGCGAGATGCTCGCGCTGGCGTTGTAATGATCGTAGGCGTCCATCGCCGTCACGACGGTTTTCGTCATCGCGTGCAGTTCGCCGATGATCCAGCGGTCGAGTTCCGCGCGTTCCATGACGGGGCGATAGTTTTTCGCACCGGCCAAAGAAGCGGGCGTCAACATGCCGCCGTCCTTCCGCAGCGATTCCGCCGGGACGAGCGAGCCGGGGTTGAAGCCGTCGATGTCCGCGTAAATTTTGAAAAAGCCCCACACGTTGCGCAGCCGCAGCAGGAACTCGGGCATACTGTCCTTGATCGCGCGCTCGCTGTAGCGGATCGAAGTCCAGGGGGTTTGGTTCGCGTAAAGATACCAGCGCAGGGCGTCGGCTCCGTACTTGTCGAAAATTTCCTTCGGCTCGCGGTAGTTGCGGAGGCTTTTCGACATTTTCTGGCCGTCGTCCCCGAGCATGAGG
>JAVBQX010000251.1:0-3456 GCA_031548645.1 Thermoguttaceae bacterium | reverse complement strand
GATCTTCGTCAAAAAGCCGCTCGAAATGAGCATCTTTCCGTCGATTTTGCTGGCCACGACGCTCTTCCGGCTCGTCTTGAACGTTGCGACGACCCGGTTGATTCTCACCCACGCCGACACTGAAGGCACGGCCGCCGCCGGACGCGTGGTCGAAGCGTTTTCGTCGTTCGTCACCGGCGAAAAAATCATGGTCGGAATCATCATTTTCGGGATCATCGTCGTCATCCAGTTCGTCGTAATCACGAAAGGTGCGACACGCGTCAGCGAAGTGGCCGCGCGATTCACCCTCGACGCCATGCCGGGCCGCCAGATGGCCATCGACGCCGACCTGAACGCCGGGCTGATCGACGAGCACGAAGCGAAACGCCGCCGCGAGGAAATCACGTCCCAGGCCGACTTTTTCGGGGCAATGGACGGTGCCTGCAAATTTGTTCGCGGCGACGCCATCGCGGGCATCGTCATCACGCTCATCAACGTCGTCGGCGGATTCATCATCGGGGTCCTCGAACTCGGGATGCCGATGATCGAAGCGTTCGGCGTTTTCACCCGGCTGACGATCGGCGACGGACTCGTTTCGCAGGTTCCGGCCTTCCTTATTTCGCTGGCCACCGGCATGTTGGTCACGCGGAGCAGCCAGTCGACCAACCTGCCGCAACTGTTCCTCACGCAACTTTTGGGACGCCCCATCGTGCTTTGTTTCGCCGCGTGCTTCCTGTTCGCGCTCATGCCGACGGGTATGCCGGCGTTGCCGCTCATGGCGATGGGCCTTTCCTGCGTCGGGCTGGCCCTGCTGATCACGAAAAAGACCAAAAAAGAGGAAGCCGAACAGGTCGAGGCCCAGGCCGAAGAGGAACACAAGGAAAAAGAGGAACGCGTCGAGGATTATCTCGTCGTCGATCCGATGGAACTGGAAATCGGCGTCGGTATCATCCAGCTCGCCGACCCGAACCGCGGCGGCGATTTGCTTGACCGCATCCACCGCATCCGGCAGAACGTGGCCTCGGACATCGGCGTCATCCTGCCGCGCGTGCGGATTCGCGACAGCTTCGAAATCGACCAGTTGCAATACCGCATCAAGATCGCAGGCATGCCCGTCGCGATGGGGATGGTGTACCCCGACATGTACATGGCGATGGATTCGGGCATGGCCGCCGGAAAGGTCATGGGCATCGAAACGACCGATCCGGCCTTCGGAACGCCGGCCATCTGGATTGAGGAATCCGTCCGCGAACAGGCCGAACTGCTCGGTTACACGGTCGTCGAGCCGGGCGCGGTCATCGCGACGCACCTCATGGAAACGGTGACGAAACACGCCGACGAACTGCTGACCCGCGATGCGACGCAACACCTGCTCGACGAATTGAAACAGAACTCCCCCGCTGCGGTCGACGAACTCATTCCCGGCATCCTGAAATTGCCGCAAGTGCAGCAAATTCTGCAAATGCTGCTCCGCGAACAGGTGCCGATTCGCCAACTCGGAACGATTCTCGAAGCGCTCGGCGATTACGGCGGCAAGACGAAGGACGCGATCCTGCTGACCGAATTCACCCGGGCGCGACTGGCCCGGACGCTCTGCACGAAATATCGCGACGCCGACGAAGCGCTCAACGTCGTGATGCTCGACCCGGCCTTGGAAGACCAGATTCGCGCGGGCTTCGAACACAGCGAGCAGGGATTGTTCATCCGCTTCTCACCGCAGGCCATCGATCAGTTGAGCAAAAAAATCATGCCGGAAATCGAAAAACTGACCAACGCGAGCCTGCCGCCGATCCTGCTGGTCAATCCGCAAATCCGCCCTGCGCTGAAACAGATGACTTCTTCGACGCTGCCGTCGCTGGTCGTTTTGAGCTACAACGAAATCACTCGCGACACCAAAATTAACTCCGTCGGCATGGTCAGCCTGTGATGAAGGGGGATGAGCATACCTCGCGAAAACGCTTCGGATCGTCGATGATTTCCGCATGCTGCTCTTCCAAAATCGGCAGGGTTATGGTACGTTGTCCGTTTTGAGTCCGCTTCGGCGCGGGGTTATTGGCCATGATCCACCTTCTTGTTTTGCGTTAACAAAGAGTATCATGGCCTTTTTTCGTCATGGTGTCATTAGTAATTTTTGTAAATTACTCAGTCTCATTCCCCCAAAAAAGTGTGAAACGATTAGTGAATTTGACCCGCCGGGATTCCGGGAACGATGGAACCGGTATCATGGTCCATCATTTCAACCTAATACATCATCGTGTAAGTGAGGGCGACGGTTTGGGCCACGCCGCGTCGACCGAGCGAGGCTTCATAGGTGCCTGTGAAGAACTTCGAGCGTTTTTGATTCAGAGTCTATTTGGAAACTGGTATTTGATTTAATGCCTTAATATGTTATCAGGAGAACTGCAGGGTCCGAATATTTCTCGCGGAGACGCAAAGGGCGCAGAGTGATATTTCGCACCAAATAATAAAAAGAAACCGGATGACGCTTCGCCGGGCTTCGTGGTTATTGCGAAGCGCTGGGTCGTCGAACGAACGTTCGCCTGGATGGGACGCAATCGACGCTTGAGCAAAGACTACGAACGCAACAACTCGTCGAGTGAAGCCACGGTGTGGCTCGCCAACATTTCACTCATGCTCCATCGACTGGCTCCAAAAAATTCACAAAATTTCAATTATCGGGCCTGATTTCATAAATACGTAAATTTAAGCTTTTTTGTTTCCAAATAGACTCTAACACGAAACCGCAGGACTTGCCAGTCGAAGAAGGTTTAATGTTGGCGGGAAGCATCACGCGCGACACGAAGGTAATTGTCGAGTTCCGATTGCGAAATTCGAACGACGCGATTGGAAATCCTGACGGGCACGAGATTGCCGCGTCGGATGAGATTGCGAACCGTTCCCTTGGAAACGTTCAGAATTTCGGCCACCTTTTCAATGGTGTGCAGAACCTCACTAAAGAATTCGGACATTTTTTTGTCTCCCTACATTCTGTGTTTGCCGAAGCCCAAGCAACGCCCGGCCAATCCTTTGGCCGGAAAAAACTCGCTGTATGACGCAAAGAATTTTTGAAAATATCTGGCGGTGCGCTATTCGATTAGCTTCGAGAGGAATTCATCATACTGCCCGGCGAGGATTTCGGGGCGCCAACTGTCGGCGCGGGTGAGGCTTTTTTGGCGGATGGTTTCGTAGAATTCAGTGTCGTCCCAGAGCTTGATGACGGCCTGCACCCACGGTTCGACTTCTTCGGGCGTGGGGGCGATTCGCGTGTCGGGCGTGTATTGTGCCGGGATTTCCAGCGTCAAACCCGCGTCGCCGATCACCTCGGGCAAGGCCCCGCGATCGCTGCCGATGACCGGGATGCCGTTGATCATCGCTTCCGCCGCCACGCGACCGAACGACTCCAGGAACAGCGACGGCACGAGCATGATCTTCGTGACGCGATAAAAATCACGCGGATCGGGCGTGTTGGCCATGAGA
>JAVBQX010000255.1:0-5699 GCA_031548645.1 Thermoguttaceae bacterium | reverse complement strand
GTGAGCGCGTTGAACATTCCGGCGGTGTCGGCCCCGTTTTCCATCGCGAGACTCATGCCGCTAAGCCGGTCCCACCAGACGTCGGAAACGTTGGGGTCGGCCAGCATGGCGTCGAAACGTTCGGCGAGTCGCGTGTTGCCTCCACCGATGCGCGAAACGAAATAATTCGTATTGAGCCCGTTGAGCGTGATTTCGCCGGTGGCTTCGTGATAATTCGCGTCGATGAAGCCCGCCTTTTCGACCGTGAAATTGCCCGACGCGATCGTCGTGTAGGTTTGTGGCCCCGCCGAATAATCCCCGGGCCGGAAATTGAGGTAAATCGTCGCGCCGGGTTCGACCGCGACGTTTCCGGTTGCCATGGCGCTGCTCCCGTCGGCCCAAAGGGCGGGCATGTAACGGCTCGCCCATCTGAACGTCGCCGGGTCATTGAAGTCGAGCGTTCCCGCCGCGTAGGCGTAGTCGCCCTTGTCGATGTAAAAGCCGGGCAGGATCGTGCCGTACAGATCGATCACGTCGCCGGAGATTTCGCCGCCCCCGGAAAGGGCGCCGGCCCAGCCGACGATGAAATTTCCGCTGCCGGAAACACCGAATTCGGCGTTGTTTTCCAGTTGCCAGTAGCCCCTGTAAATCGTGGTGTCGCCTTCGAAGAGAGACAGGCCCCCGTTGATATGAACCGTCCCGCACTTGGTCATGTTGATCGAACCGGCGTCGCCCGTGATTGGGTTGTCATTGAAATAAATGTCGGCGCCCATGACGTGGTTGAAGTTGATCACGCTGTCCGTCGTCATGTGGATAGCGTTACTGAGACCGCCGGTGTCCGTGTTCAATTCGAAAAGCAAATTTTCGCCGGGGTTTTCCAGGTTGACGTTCATGACGCCGCCGTCCATGTAAACTGCTCCGCCCAAATTGCCGGCTTCATTGTTCCGGAAGACCGCCGAATTGTTGAAATTGGCCGTTCCCCCCGCCCCGATGCGCATCGCGCCGCCGTCGTTCACGGCCTGGTTGTTTTCGAATTCGGAGACGCCGTAAAAATTGACGGTTCCCGTGAAGGCGCTGTTGCTAGAAGAAATGTCAATGGCACCGCCCCTGTTGCCGGCCGTGTTGTTGGTGAACTGCGTGAAGTCGTAAAAATTGACGGTTCCGCCCAGGTCATAAAATCCGACGGCCCCGCCGCCGTCGGTGGCCGTGTTGCCGTCGAACAGCACGGTCGAATAAAAGTTCGTGACCGCGGACGAGTGCGAACTGGACAAGGCACCGCCGAAGGCCGCTTCGTTTCGATCGAAAAAAGCGTGGGCGTTGAAGTTGGCCACGCCCAGATAGTCGGTGCAAACGGCCCCACCGTGACCGGTCGTTCCGGCGACCGTGTTTTGGGTGAATGTGCTTTCGGCGTTGATGTTGAGAATGCCGTCGTAGTAAACGTCAACTTCGGGATGGCGTCCGCAGACGAAAATCGCGCCGCCCGCGGTCCAGGTCGAGCCGCCCGACACGGTATTGCGGCTGAATTCCGACGTGTCGTCGAAATTCACCTCGCCGCCGTGGAGGAAGACCGCCCCGCCGGTGGCCGTGTTGTCGGTGGCAACCTCATTGTCCTCGAACACGCTCTTTCCCTTGAAGGTCGTGCTTCCGAGGTTGTTGAAGAGCGTGCCGCCCGATCCCGTTCTAAACTGGTACGTCGTCGATGAAATTCCGGAATTCACCACTTCCGTGATGCTGTTGTCGCTGAACGTCGCATCCCCCTCAAACACGATGACCGATGAGTTGTTGGAAATCGCCGAGCCGGCTCCCGTGGCCGCGTCGTAATAGAAGTGAAAATACGACCCGCTTCCCGTGCCGTTGATCTTGTGCGTGATGTCGATCACGTTGCCGGAAAACCCGGTGTTGCCCTTGAAGGTCGCGCTCCCGCCGTTGGTGTAAAGTCCGGCGCCGGTGACTTCCCCCGTCATGAGCATGGTTCCGGTCAGGTCCGTGCCGTTATCTGCTTTGATGACGGCGGTAATGGTATTGTCGTTGAATGCCGTGGGGCCGTTGAAGACGAGATTCGCCCCGTGGCTGTCGATCGCGGCGCCGTGAATCATCCCGTATGCGGCTTTTTCATCGACGGCGTTATACGTGAAATCGTTGGTTACCTCAATCCCGTTTTCCCGGAACGTCGTCGAATTGAAGGTGACGTTTTCCCCGTCGATGCCGAGCGTCCCTCCGTGCGTGGGGGCGGATGTCGGCGGCGGTTCGACGTTTTGCGCAACGACCGTCTCGGTGACGACACGCGTCGTCCCGGTGTCGCCGAGCTGGATGTTTTCCCAGATCACGTTGGCCGTCGTCAGGAGACTCTGGTCCGTGCGCCCCGGCGTCGAATCGCAAATGACGCGGGGCGTTCCGCCGGGCGATTGGATCGTGATGTTTTTCGTGATGGCGATCAGGCCCTGTCCCGTCAAATCGTAGGGACCGGGGCCGTCGAGAATGATGACGTCGCCGTTATCCGCAGTGTTGATCGCCGCAACCAGTTCGCCGACGGTGTTGACGTGATGGTCCGCCGCCCGGAGCGTCCCGCACGCCAGGAGTGCCACAATCAACAATACCGTCGCAAGCGTCGCTTTCGTCACAGCCGTCAATAATTCCGATGGTTCCATCCCCAGTTGACATTATCCCTCTTTCACATGATCGTCATGGATAAGTGCAATAATTACCATGCGATTTCAAAACCCGCCAAAGTCGTCCGAACGGCATCGGACAATCCGAAACAGCGGCACAATATGCACAAACGAACAGTCTGAATTGCGGTTGCGTATTTACTCGATTGGTGGTATCTTATTTAAATATTACATTCCGACGACGCATAGGGAGAAAAACAATGAGCGACCTGGAGCGACTGGAAGATTACAAGCGGATGATCGCGGCGGCAACGGCGGGGTTCGATTTCGCGCAATGGGAACCGGCTGTGCGATTGGTTCGCGAAACTTATCGCGCCGACCGGCAGGTTTTCACCATCGGCAACGGCGGCAGCGCGGCCGTCGCGGTCCACATGGCCGCGGATTTCGGCAAGAATATCGCCAAACCGGGCGAAAAACACCCTCGCATCATGACCCTGTGCGCCAATTCGTCAACCCTCACCGCGCTGGGCAACGACTGCGGTTACGACGAAACCTTTTCCGGACAGCTCCGCAATTTCATGAACCCGGGCGATCTGGTCATCGCCATCTCCTCCAGCGGCAATTCGCCGAACATCGTCAAGGGGGTCGAATTCACCCAGGCCAACGGCGGCAAGGTCATCGGCATGTCCGGCTTCAATGGCGGACGGCTGAAAGAGCTCGCCGACATTTCACTGCACGTCCCGGTCGAGGTTTACGAAGTGGTCGAGGACGTGCACTCCATCTTCTGCCACGCGATCATCCACGCCATGAAGGCGTAACGGGCGGATATCCCATGATCACAGATCACGGCTCGTATGCCGCGGGCACCTTTTTTCCGCGGACCAGGATCAATACGAAAACGGACACCAACGAAAGCGGCAGCACGATTTTGATCGAAAGGCCCAGCCCGACGGGCAAAAATCCGAAGACGATCGACAGGACGGCCACCCAAAGGGCGTAGGGCAACTGCGTGTTGACGTGTTCCATCAGGCCGCAGCGGGCCCCCATCGACGAGAGGATCGACGTATCGGAAATGGGCGAACAATGGTCGCCGAAAATCGCCCCGGTGAGCACGGCGCTGGAAACGCCCGCGAGATAGGTGTAATCGCCCGGCGCCAGTTCGTGGGCGAAGGGAATCGCCAGCGGCATGAGAATGGCCATCGTTCCGTAGGACGTTCCCGTCGCGAAGGAAATCACGGACCCGAGCACGAAAATGAGCGTCGGGAGCAGGAACGCCGGCACGCTGGCGGAAAACGTGCTTACGAGAAATTTCGCCGTGCCCAGCCCTTCGCGACCGATGCATGCCGCGAGCGACCAAGCCAGGATGAGGATCACGAAGGTGAAGACGAGCGATTTGACGCCTTCGAGCCAGGTGCCGACCGCATCGGAAGCCGTCATTTTTCCCGAAACGACGCTCATCACGAAAGCGACGATGCCCGCCAGCAGCGCGGCGCGAAAGATCGCGATGGAGGCGTCGGACGCGCTGAAGCATTCGCGGATCGTATCGAACGCAAAGGGACGCGACATCAGTTCGATCAAGGCCTGGTCTTCGCCGGCAAGAATTTTCGCGCGGCCGGAAAAATAAAAACAGGCAAACGCGGTGACGACAAGAATCCCCAACGGAATCAGCGCGAAAAACATCGTCGAAAACGATTCTTGCGGACTTTTTTGGGAAGCTTCGCCGGTTTCACCGTCGCCAATGTGGATGATCTTCGAATCCAGATCGCACAAATATCCCTTGCGGGCCAGTTGCTCCGCCTTTCGCATCGAGCCGAAATCCCGCAACATGCAGGCGGAGAGGAGCACGAAAAACAGCATCAAAATGTTGTAAAACCGGTACGGAATCGTCGAAACGAACAGGGCGTACGGGCCGATGTTCTCAATTCCGGCGGCGTCGAACCCTTCCTTGATGTAGGACAGTTCGGTGCCGATCCAGGTGGAAATCAGCGCGATTCCCGCGATCGGGGCGGCGGTGGAATCGATGATGAACGCGAATTTCTCGCGGGAAACCCTGTTCCGGTCCGAAATCGGGCGCATGATCGGCCCGATAATCTGCACGTTGGCGTAATCATCGAAAAAGATGAACAGGCCGAGGACCCAGGTCACGATCTGCGTACTGACCGGCCCGCGAGCGCGTTTCGAGATGCGTTCGGCGACCGCGCGGACGCCCCCGTTGCCCGTCATGAGGGCGATGAGACCGCCGATCGCGCCGCACTGGAGCAGGATGCCCGCGTTCCAGGGATTCGCGACGGAAGTTCGCATGTACTGCGTGGCCCGGATGAAACTGTCGACCGTCGCCGCGCCGGGTGACTGCGTGTGCAGCCCCATGAGAAACGCGCCGGAGAACACGCCGAGCAAAAGCGAGACGACGACGTTTTTCGTCATGAAAGCCAGCGCGATGGCAATGATCGGCGGCAACAGCGACCAGACGCCGCCCGGCGAAAAAAATGCGAGCGTTCCCTCGCTCCAGCCGTCTTCGGTCGTCCAACCGGAAGTCCAACTCGCCGCCGCCAAAGCGACGAAAATCAGGAAAAAACAAATTTTTTTCGGGGTCGGGAACATGGTTGTCTCAAAATTTGATCGTCGTCCATTATTTTCGCGCAAAGACGCAAAGAATTCCGTAATTCATTTTGAAAAATCCGGCGTCATGCCGAGTTGTCGCATGAGGAAGGCCCAAACGTCAGTCGATTCGTCGATGACCTTGCTGATCGGCTTGCCGGCACCGTGGCCGGCTTTGGTTTCGATGCGGATGTACGTCGGATTGTCACTTGTGCTCAATTCCTGCATCGTCGCGACGAACTTGAACGAATGGGCCGGCACGACGCGGTCGTCGTGGTCCGAGGTCGTCACAAGCAGCGCCGGATAATTGACGCCGGATCGGACGTTGTGCAGCGGCGAATACGAAAGCAGGTTGTCGAACATGTCCTCGCCGTCGTCGCTCGTGCCGTAGTCGAGGGCCCAGGCCCAGCCGATGGTGAATTTGTGATAACGCAGCATGTCGAGTACGCCGACCGCCGCGACGCCGGCCTTGAAGAGGTCGGGCCGCTGCGTAACGACCGCGCCGACGAGCAG
>JAVBQX010000334.1:0-9317 GCA_031548645.1 Thermoguttaceae bacterium | reverse complement strand
GGCGCCGGCGACGCTGCCCGGCTGCGTGGAAACGGCGCGGCGGCTGCTCGACGCGATTCGCGGCGACCGCAAAATCACCGTGTACGGCGATTACGACGTCGACGGCATGACCGCGACGGCCATCCTGCGGCAGGCGGTCCGACTGCTCGGCGGGCAGGTCGATTATTACGTGCCGGCCCGCATGACCGAGGGGTACGGACTCAACAGCGACGCGCTCCGTTCGCTCGCCGCGCAGGGAACGCAGGTCGTCATCACGGTCGATTGCGGCATCAACAGCCTCGCCGAAGCGCAAACGGCCCGGGAACTCGGCATCGAACTGCTGATCACCGACCACCACACGCCGGGCGAAACGCTGCCCGAGGCCGCCGCGATCGCACACCCGCAACTCGGCGAACGCTTCCCGCAATACGGCCCGGCCTATCCCTTCCCGCAGTTGAGCGGCTCGACCGTTGCGCTGAAAGTCGCTTGGGCCTTGTGTCAGTTGTTGGCGACGGAGGAAGGGGCGAGGGGCGAGGGGCGAGGGGATAGAGAAAAAAGCGGCGGTCTCGGCGAGACCGCCCTACCTCATCGCGAAGTCAAGGTTTCGCCGGAGATGCGCGTGTTTTTGATGCAGGCGGTCGGTCTGGCGGCGCTCGGGGCGGTGGCCGACGTCATGCCGCTGATCGACGAAAACCGGGCCCTCGTGCGTTTCGCGCTGGAGCGAAGTTTGCGGGATCACGCCCCGCTCGGTCTTCGCGAACTGATGCGCGTGGCGGGAATCGACACGGGCAAAACGCTGACGGCGGAGCAGATCGCGTTCGGAATCGCGCCGCGGCTGAACGCGGCGGGACGTTTGGGACTCGCGCAACTCGGCGTCGAACTGCTGGTGACCGAAAAACCTGACCGGGCCGTTGAACTGGCCGAATACATCAACAACCTCAACGAAACGCGGCAGAAGCTCGAACGCGAAATTTTGCGTTCGGCGACGAAACAAATCGAGGAGCAGTTTTCGCCGGACGACGCGGCCTACGTGCTGGCCAGCGTCGAGTGGCATCCCGGCATCATCGGCATCGTGGCCGGGCGGCTTTGCGAAAAATATCACCGTCCCGTCGTGCTGATCGCGAAGGACAAAATGGAGAACAAGCCGGCGACCGGGTCGGGCCGTTCGGTGCGCGGGCTCAACCTGTACGAGGCCTTCGACGTCTGTTCCGAGTGCCTAGTGCGTTTCGGCGGTCACGCGGCGGCGGCGGGGCTGGGCGTCGAAGACGGCAAAATCGACCTGTTTCGCGACGCCTTTTGCGAATTCGTCGCGTCGGAACTGCCGGAGGAACTTCGCACCGCCGAGCTGGTCATCGACGCGGAGTTTCCTTTCAGCGCGTTCGACGCGGACATGGTCCGGCGGATCGATTCGCTCGCGCCCTTCGGACAGGGCAACACGCGACCGGTCATCTGCACGCGCGGCGTGACGCTTGCCGAACCGCCCAAAACGATGGGCGGCGACCAGCGACATTTCAGCGCGACGCTGCGCCAGCATCAGCAGAAAATTCGCGCCGTGGCCTTCGGCGCCGCCGAGTGGGTCGAACAGATGCAGCGGCACGACGGCCCGATCGACATCGCGTTTCACCCGGTCATCAACGATTTCCGCGGCTTCGTGAAAGTCGAACTGCAACTGCTCGACTGGCGACCGACTGTGTAAGTGAAAAGTGAATAACTAAAAACGAATAGTGAATCGTTTGGGCCGCATACGCGGAACGCTGTTTCTCACATGCGTTCGAGCAGTTTCTGGAGGTGCTTTCTCACCGCGGGGCCGTGGGTCGGGTCGGCGAGCGCGAATTCGGTGAAGGCGGTGAAATAGCTTTCGAAATTGCCGATGTCATAGCGGGCCTCCGAGGGCGAAAGCTGCACGCCGAGGAAGCGTTTCTTATCATGCACCATGCGGCGGATGGCGTCGGTGAGTTGAATTTCGCCGCCCTTGCCGGGCGGTGTGTTGCGCAGGCATTCGAAAATTTCCGGCGAAAACACATAGCGTGCCGCGACGGCCATGTTGCTCGGCGCTTCCTCGACCGACGGCTTTTCGACGATGTCGTCCAGTTCGAAGAACTCGCCGTGATCGCGGCCCGGTTTCGCGATGCCGTATTGAAACACCTCTTCGCGGGGCACTTCCTCGAAGGCGATGACGCCCTTGACGTCGCCGTGTTTCTCGAAAAGATCGACCATGCGTTTGACGATTTTCGATTCGGACCCGCGCCCGAGGATCGAATCGCCGAGCGCGACGACGAAACGCTGACCCCGCACGAACGGCTCGGCGCACAGCACGGCGTGACCCAGCCCAAGCTGCCGCCGCTGGCGCAGGTAGAAGTAGTCGGCGTCCTCCCGCTCGAAGGCGAGTTCCGCGAGCAGTTCCTCCTTGCCGGTCTCGCGCAGGTTGTCGATCAGTTCGTTGTCGATGTCGAAATGGTTTTCGATCGCCGTCTTGCCCGAGCCGGTGACGAACAACATGCGGTGTACGCCCGAACGGATCAGTTCCTCGACGACGTATTGCACGACCGGCTTACCCGCGACGGGCAGCATTTCCTTCGGCTGGCTCTTGGTCAAGGGCAGCAGGCGGGTCCCCCGCCCCGCGACGGGAATGACGGCGATATCGATCATGATCGGTTCCTTTTCGGTGATATGTTAACATCAATATCATTTTTTCTCTCACGGAGGCACGGAGTTCACGGAGAACTTAACCATACTGCGGCCCTCCGTGTCCTTTGTGCCTTGGTGAGAGACGTATTATTCCCCCTGATTTTAACCCGAAAACCGCCGGCCTGCAAGTTGGCGCGGCGATGTTGCGGGGCGGTTGCGGAAAGGGTAAAATGACAGGGGTGGCAGTCATAATAAAATGATCAGAATACTTCATAAAGGTGGGTAGCCGATCTCCGAGCGGCTACGTCGTCGTACTCGGCGACCAACGTCCTGCCAACAGAACCTTTTGACGAAACCCTGTCGGCTGTCACCGACCCGACCGCTCGGAGATCGGTCGGCTACCTTTTTTGTTTCAGTACAAACGCGGAAAATTTCATCACAGGAGTCACTTCATGAAATACCTTGCATACCTCATCGGCGTCGTGGTGGCGATGCTTTCCGTCGCGCCGACGCTTCAGGCCCAGGAAAAACCGAACGATTGGGAGAACCCGGAGCTGCTTTGGGAGAACAAATTGCCGCCGCGTTCGACGGCGGTGGTGCCGTTTTATAACGGGAACAAGGATCAGTGCGTGATCCTGAACGGCGAGTGGAAATTTCAACTCGTGAAGAACCCCGCGAACCGGATCGCCGATTTTGCGAAGCCGGATTTCGACGACGCGAAATGGCTCAACCTGCCGGTGCCGTCGAACTGGCAAATGCCCATGTTCATCGGGCAGCTCAAGGAATTCGAACCGAAAAATCTCGGCGGGCTGGTCGACGATTACCCGATTTACACGAACATTCCCTACCCGTGGCAGAATTTCAAGCCGAACCCGCCGAAGGTGCCGGCCGACTACAACCCGGTCGGGATGTACCGCCGCGATTTCGAGTTGCCGGCCTCGTATGACGGGCAGACGATCATCCTGCATTTCGCGGGGGTCGAATCGATGTTTTACGTTTGGGTCAACGGCCAAAAGGTCGGCATGAGCAAGGACAGCCGCACCGCCGCCGAGTTCGACGTCACGAAATACGTCACGCCGGGCAAAAACAAGATCGCCGTCGAGGTCTTCCGCTGGTGTGATGGCTCGTATCTCGAAGACCAGGACTTTTTCCGCCTCTCCGGCATCTTCCGCGACGTGTTTCTGTATTCGTTACCGAAAGTGCGTATTGACGACATTACCATTACGACGACGCCACTTGACGGGGAAAAGTGGTCATTGACCGCCAAACTCAAAATCATAGGACCGTCCGAAGAAGGAATCAAGATTTCCTGGGACATGAAGGGACTTAATTGGACGCGGACAACGGATACATTGAAAATGACTCCGGGCAAAAATGAATGGGTGTATGTCATTGGTCACGATGGTTTACGCAATGTTAAAACATGGTCTGCTGAGACACCGAACTTGTATACGTTGGAAATTACATGTGACAAACAAAAATTATCAATTCCCGTCGGTTTCCGCACCTCGGAGATCAAGAGCGGGCAGCTTTTGGTCAATGGGCAGCCGGTGTTGTTGAAGGGGGTGAACCGGCATGAGCATGACCCGGTGTTGGGGCATGTCGTGACGGAGGAAATGATGCGGAAGGACATCGCACTGATGAAGCAGAACAACATCAACGCGGTGCGGACGAGTCATTATCCGAACGTCCCGCGGTGGTATCAGCTTTGCGACGAGTACGGGCTGTACGTCGTCGACGAGGCGAACGTCGAATCGCACGGCATGGGTTACAAGAAGGAATCGCTGGCCCATCGCGCGGATTTCAAGGCGGCGCACCTCGACCGGACGATCCGCATGTATGAGCGGGACAAGAACCACCCGTCGATCATCATCTGGTCGCTCGGCAACGAAGCGGGGAACGGTGAAAATTTTTACCACACCTATGACTGGCTCAAGGCACTCGACAAAACGCGGCCTGTGCAATTCGAACAGGCCGGCGAAGGTCGCAACACGGACATCGTTTGCCCGATGTACGCGAAGGTCGAACGGATGATTGATTACGCCTCGAAAAACCCGTCGCGGCCAATGATTCAATGCGAATACGCCCACGCGATGGGCAACAGCACCGGCAACTTGCAGGTCTACTGGGACGCGATCCACAAATACCCCGCCCTGCAAGGCGGTTTCATTTGGGATTGGGTTGATCAGGGCCTGATGACGGATGTGCCGGGACAGCCGGGCAAAACCTACTGGGCGTTCGGCGGCGATTTCGGGCCGGCGGGCGTGCCGAGCGACCAGAATTTCTGCTGCAACGGCCTCGTCAGCCCCGACCGCAAACCGCACCCCGGCCTCACCGAAGTCAAAAAAGTGTATCAGGATATTGCGATTGAATACACTCCGCAAGGTTTGAAAATCACCAATGGATTCTTCTTCAAAACGCTCGAAAATTACACCGTCAAATGGAGTAGCGGAAAACACTTGGAGGGGGTCAGTGACCTTGGTAACATTAAGCCGGGAGAGTCGAAAACAATCGAACTTCCGTATGCAAAACTACGACGTGTACCGGGTTTATACGAGGACATCATGACGGTAACTGTCATTGCAAAAAATGATGAACTGATGATTCCTGCGGGACACATTGTTGCATATGAGCAATTTTATCTGGACGGCGGAATTATTGGCAAAGTTGAAACCCCAAAAACATCCGGCACGTTGGAAAACACCGTCAAGCAAATGCCGAAACCGGATTTTTGGCGGGCGCCGACCGATAACGATCGCGGGAACAAAATGGTGGAACGGCTTGGGTTCTGGAAGAATTTCGACGGGGCCAAAGTTGAAACGGAACAGCTCCCGAACGGTGAAACGCTCGTGACGATGCGTCTCGTCAGGCCGGACGGTTCGCCGGAGATTCCCCGGGTCGGCACGCGGCTGGTGCTGAACGACGATTACGATCAAATCGAGTATTACGGTCGCGGGCCGGATGAAAATTACATCGACCGCAAGACCGGCTCGCTGGTCGGGCGTTATGAAACGACCGTCGACGACATGGGAGTCGATTACGTCGAGCCGGGCGAATACGGTTATCGCACCGATGTCCGCTGGGTCACGTTCCGCAACAAAAACGGCGAAGGGGTCATGTTCGCGTCCGTGCCGAACGAGGACGATTTGAAGAATCGCGGCGACAAGTACAAGCCCGACGCCGGGACGATCTGTTTCAGCGCGAGCCGTTATTCGCGAGATCAACTCGAAACGTGCGACCACCCCTACAAGATGCGGAAGTCGGACGAAATTTACGTCAACATCGACCTGCTGCAACAAGGCGTCGCCGGTGACGACGGTTGGGGCGCCCCCGTGCATGAGCAGTTCAAACTGAAGGAAAAAGAGTACACGCTCAAATTCCGAATGAGACCGATTGCCCCCGGCGAAAAATTGCCGTGATGAGGTAAAACGATGACACAGAGCCCGGAGCGTAAGCGACGGGAAACGGTGTCATATTGCTGTTGTACCAATGATTTGAAAAACATTAACCGTGTCTCAAGTGGTATGGTCAACCCCGTCGCTTACGCTCCGGGCTGCCATTTTTCCTTTTGAAAGCATTTCCCATGTGCAACTTTTCATTGAAATCCTGCTTTCTTTCCATCATTTTAACACTGCCGGGGTGGGGAATCGTGTTTGCGCAATATCCTTCCGATTACGTTGCGAATTTTGACGACGCCGCGGTGCCGGTTTACACCTTGCCCGATCCGCTGGTTTTGTCGAACGGCGAAAAAATCGCGGACGCCGAAACCTGGTGGCAGCGCCGGCGACCGGAAATTCTCGCGCTGTTCGAAAACGAAATGTACGGTAAAACACCGACGTTGGCCGGTGATTTGCCGGATAAAAAACTTTGCATTTCCTATGAACTTCTCACCGACAAGCCCGACGCGTTGGGCGGCAAGGCGACCCGACAGGAAGTCCGCGTTCATTTCGGCAAAGAGAAAGACGCACCGTTTCTCGATTTGCTGATTTACATTCCGAACAAGCGTTCGGGGGCCGTCCCCGCGTTTTTGGGGTTGAACTTTCGCGGCAACCAGGCCGTGACCGACGAGCCGGACGTGATGATCACCAAGGCATGGGTCACGAATCAAAACGACGGCACGACCTCAAAGAATCGTGCGTTGGAAAATTCGCGGGGCGCGGAGAAATCGCGCTGGCCGATTGAGTTGATCATCGACCGCGGTTACGCGTTGATCACGGCCTATTACGGTGATCTCGACCCGGACTTCGACGACGGATTTCAGGACGGCGTTCACCCGTATTTTTATCGCGGCGGCCAAACGAAGCCGGGGGAATCGGAATGGGGTTCGATCGGTGCCTGGGCCTGGGGACTTTCGCGGACGCTCGATTATCTCGAAACCGAAAACCGCATCGACGCGAAACGTGTCGCCGTCATCGGGCATTCGCGATTGGGCAAAACCGCACTTTGGGCCGCGGCGCAGGATCAACGCTTCGCCCTGGTGGTGGCCAACAATTCGGGCTTCGGCGGCGGTTCGCTCTCGAAACGCGTTTTCGGCGAAACGGTTTACCTGCTCAATTACGTGCGGCCGCAATGGTTTGCCGACAGTTTCGTCAAGTACAACAACAACGAAGAAGCCCTGTCGATGGATCAGCACGAGTTGTTGGCCCTGATCGCGCCGCGCCCCGTATATCTGGCCAGTGCCGTCGAGGACCGACCCGCCGATCCGAAGGGGGAACTGCTGACGGCCCTCAACGCCGACGCCGTTTACCGCCTTTTGGGAACAAACGGCATGGGTGACGCGATCCGTCGTGCGACCGCCGAAAAAGACGGCATGTATTACGACGTCGAAATGCCGCCGCTTGGCCAACCGATCGGTGACGTGATTCGTTATCACATCCGCGAAGGCGGGCACGACATCACGACCTATGACTGGGAGCAATATCTCGACTTCGCCGACCGGGTCATGAGGTGACACATGCGGTCGTCATTTGCGGATCGTGTTTCCCTTCATTTCCCCTGCATCAGCATGTTGACTGCGTCCGCTTTTGTCGAAGGCATCGGAGTCAAGCCGCCGCCATAACCGCCACCGCCGCCACGACCACCACCGCCGCCGTATCCGCCCAAACCCATCCTTGTTCCTTGCTGCGATTTCAGCGGGCCGCCTTGCCGGGCCCAGTCGTAGGGCGTTTCGCCGTCCTTGTTTTCAGTTGAAATCGATACCCCGTGATCGACAAGCAGTTCCATCAGCTTCCGGCAGAAGTCCCGGTTGTCGCCGCCGGTTTCGTAATGCAATCGAAGGCCGATACCGCCTTTCCGAATCGTTTCGCCCGTCGCGCTCGCGGCGTAATGCAAAAGCGTGTTGCCTTTTTTGTCGGCCTGTTTGGCATCTGCGCCGGCGTCGATCAGTTTTTTGAAAAGGGCGATGCGGCGCTCGTCGAATTTCCTCTTCGAGACGGATTTTTCCTCTTTCGTTTCCTGTGCCGGTTCCGTCACCGCCGCGATTTCCGCATCGGTCTCGTTCTCCTCTTCGGCGAACGCATCATCCGCGTCATCGTCGGTATCTTCCGGCGTATCGGTGAACAGGTCATTCTGCTGATCGTCGTTCGCTTCCGAATCGTCGGCGTCGTCATTCCGGGAGGGTTCCTTGCACATGAACAGGTAGAACAGCATGTAATTGAGCGACGACCATCCGTTTTTGTCCTGGGCGTTGAGGTCGACGCCGGCGTCGATGAGCAGGTCAAGCAGTTTTTCGAAATCGTCGAGCGAATGATTCGATTTCATTTGCGTGAGAAACAGCGTATCAAGCACCGAACACCCCGCCTTGTCGCGATGATTGATGTTGGTTCCGTGATCAATGAACAGCCGGAAAAACCCGATGAAATCGCTTTTTTTCGCCTTGTCGTTTCCATTTTGATTCGAAACGGTTTGGGGCTCGTTACCTCCGTCGATGATATTGTACTGTCCGACGCTGCTGTTGTTTCCGAAGCTGGGGAGCGGCGTAACATCGGCCTGGTCGTCCTTCATGACAACCGGCCTGATCACAAATGCGTACGGTCCCGTCACGGTGAACGGGGTGCGTTTGATTTCAAACGGGTTCACGGTTTTGTGATACACGAGCGATGCGCGGTTTCGCAGCAATTCCTGCAGCGTGTTCCGCCGCTGGGAATTGAGCGTGTTCGGATCGAAATCATGCTCAAACAGGAATTCGCACAACTCCTTCGATTGCGACAAGGTCGCAACGAAAAGAACGTCCGACACGTTGACCTCCGGCGTGTAACAACCCGTGAGTTCCGCGCCGGCTTCGACCAGCATTTCGCACATTTCGACATCGTTCAGGCATGCGGCGAAAAACAGCGGCGTATGGATGATCATGGTAAATTCACCCGGTGTCTTGACGTCCGCTCCTTTGTCGATCAGCGCCTTGACGATTTCCCGATTCCGGTTTTGTATGGCCAGGAACAGCGGAAGCTGATTGCGTCCTCGAACGGCGGAAAGATTCATTTTGTCGAGATAGTCCAGCATGACTTTCGCGCTTTCCGTGTGGTTGTTGACGATGGCCGCTTCAAACGGCGTCAACGAACCGCTCTTGGCGGGATTGATGTAAATCGGATTCGCGCCGCGTTCGAGCATCAGGCGGCAAAGTTCCGACTGGCCGCTGCACGCGGCGTAGTACAGTTGCGTGAAGCCTTCCGAGTCGACGTCGTTGATGTAATAGGCCCCCTGCTCCAGGA
>JAVBQX010000286.1:0-4885 GCA_031548645.1 Thermoguttaceae bacterium | reverse complement strand
TTTTTGGGGGCGGCCATCATGCCGGTGGGGTTGTTCTGCAGCGATTGCGTCATGCCGGACATCATTTTCATGCGGTCGCGCATGCCCATGCCGGCCATGGATTTCATCATTTCGGCCATCGGCAGGAACGACTTGATCAGTTCGTTGATTTGGTGCGGCTGGACGCCGGCGCCTTTGGCGATGCGTTCGCGGCGCTGCTGGTCGATGATTTTCGGGTTGCGGCGTTCGGCCTTGGTCATCGAGTCGATGATGCCGCCGAGCTTTCGCATTTCGTCGTCCGCGTCGACGTTCATTTCGCCCATCATTTTGGTCATCTGGCCCATGCCGGGAATGAGCCCGAGCAGTTTGCCGAACGAACCGAGCCGCTTGGCCTGCATCATCTGCTTGCGGAAGTCGTCGAGCGTGAACTCGCCTTTTTCGAGGCGTTCCTGCTGGCGTTTCAGTTCGTCCTGGTCGAGCTTCTGCTGCGCCTGTTCGATGAGCGAGAGCATGTCGCCCATGCCGAGGATGCGCCCGGCCATGCGGTCGGGGTGGAATTCCTCCAAGGCGTCGAGCGTTTCGCCTGTCCCGATGAATTTGATCGGCACGCCGGTGACTTTTTTGACCGACAGGGCGGCCCCGCCGCGGGCGTCGCCGTCGAGTTTCGTCAAAATGACGCCGTCCAGTTCGAGCGCTTCGTTGAACGCCTTGGCGCTGTTGACCGCGTCCTGGCCGGTCATGGCGTCGACCACGAAATACACCTGGTCGGGCGTGACCTTCTTTTCAATGTTCCGGAGCTGCTGCATCAGCTCGTCGTCGATGTGCAAACGGCCCGCGGTGTCGAGGATCAAAACGTCGACGCCGAGCGATTTCGCCTTTTGCACGGCCGCGTGACACACGGCGACGGGGTCCTTGTTTTCGCGGTCGACATGGACCGGCACGCCGATCGTGCTGCCGAGAATCTCAAGCTGGTCGATGGCCGCCGGACGCTGCAAGTCGGCCGCGACGAGCATCGGCTTGATGTTCCGCTGCACGAGCAGTTTGGCCAGTTTTCCGCAGGTGGTCGTTTTTCCGGAACCTTGCAGGCCGCACAACATTAAAACTGACAATGGTTTGCGCAAATGCAACGAATGGTCGACCGGGCCCATCAGGCCGATCAGTTCCTCGTGCACGATTTTGACAAGCTGTTCGGTCGGGTCAAGCAGTTTCATGACCCGTTCGCCGAGCGCCTGCTCGGACACCTTGTCCATGAATTCGCGAACGACGCTGAAACTGACGTCGGCCTCCAGAAGCGATTGCTGCACGAGCCGAAGCCCGTCGCGCATATTCGCTTCGGTCAGCTTTCCTTTCCCGCGAAGGGTTCGGATCGCGGAAAACAGGCCGTCATGAAGTGTTTCAAACATGGATCGTTCCGAAGGTTATGACAAGTATGCGTCGACAGTTATATTCAGGTAGGGCGGTCTCGCCGAGACCGCCGCGAAGTTGTTTTATTCAGACCTTCACCACATTAATGCAAAATAAGAGCGTTTCCAGAAAGCTCCAGGCTCACCGGGAAACAACCCTATCATTAAAATGGAATTACAAAGATCGGCCTATTTTAACGACAAACTGCCGCTTGAAAAGCGGGCGGGAAGCTAAAATTTCCAACGGTCAAGAGCTGGTCAACATGTTTCCGGCATAAAGGTCGGCATGACAACGCCTTGCGGTTCCTGCCATTGTCCGCCGCGCATCTGGGCGAAGTGCAGTTCGCAATTCTTCGCGCCCAGTTGGTACATGGCCTGCACGACTTTCTGGCATTTGGCCGGGACGAGCCAGGTTTGTTGACGGCCGCGGTGATGATTCAGCTCGGCGCTGATGAGAGCGATCGCCTGTTCCTCCGTCCGCATGATGCCCGGGCCGAGCATCGTACTGCCGGGATCGGCGATGGAAGCGAGATAACCTTCGATTTGGCCGCCGGTTCCGGTCAGTACGTTCATGTGCCACACGCCGTCAGGATTGCTGATAAAGTAACGAAAATCCTTTTCCCGCTCAACGCCGTAAAGTTCCTTTTCCAACGCGACGATTTGTGGCACGTCGTCCTGCGACGCGGCGCGAATGGCACAGCCCGCCGGAATTTCGTACGAAATTCCGTTTTCGGGAATTTTCAGCGTCATGTCCTGGAAGAACAGCCGCGGCACGAAACCGGCGCGGTTATACAGCGAAAACGATTCGAGGCTCATCGAACTGGAGACCAGCCGGACGGGCTTCCCCTCGGCGTCGGCGATGTCAAGAATGTATTGCAGCATTTTGGCCGCGACGCTTTGCCCGAAATAGTCCGGGTGCGTGTTCATGATGCCGAGCGCGATGTGCGTCGGTCGCGGGTGAATGAAGCACGAACCGGCGAGCCGCCCGCTTGCCGTGTCTTCGGCCACAAGCGTCCAGCCGGGGTCGAGGCCCTCATACGTGCGGCAAAACACGAGGGTCGAGGTTTTCGGCCCGGTGAAAAGATTGAACCCGCGATATTTCATGTACCACGCGTTGGTCGAATCGTAAATCAATTCGGCCACTTCGTTCCAGTCTTCCGGTTTCATTCGCCGCAGCACGATATTCGACATGATTGCACCTCGTAAGCAAAAATTGATGGAGCGGGACTAAATTATGACAGAATTTACAGGATGAATAGAAAGAAAGTTGTTATCAACAGATATTTCAGATGGAACAGATCGCGACGTCGCACAAACTTACTTGCTATATCCTATCCAAGTCCGGAATGGCGAATTCGGCACGATCCGGGCGTTTCATGAGCTGGTTCGCCTTTTCGTTTTCGACGAAGATTTCCTTTTCGAAGTCGAGCTTGAGCGGATTTCCCAATGCAAACAGGGTTTTGCCCGTGTCAATGCCGTTGGCCCGGAGGTGGGCCTTCGTGTCGCGAAAAACTTCGTCGTGCACCGGGGCGGAATTGAAGCCTTGAACGGCCTTTCCGATTTCGTCGAAGGGCATTTGATTGGGTTCGCCGACATAATACGCGATGTTCCCCAAGTGGCACAACGCGGCGGAAATCGCCCCGCAACGGGCATCGGCCTTGACGAGCGACGCGTCGTTCTTTTCGACGGCGTCGAGAAAGCCCTTGAAGTTGTTGCCGCCGCCGGTAAATTCCTTGACGACCTTGCCGTCGTTGTCAAAGGCGACGCATTTGCCGTTCGTAGTCATATACCCCTCGGAACCGAAAATGACGGCCCCGAAGTCAACGTCCCGGTACTTCGGCGTTTCCAGCCCGCGGCATTCCATGACGATGGTTTTGTCGCCGAATTCGAAAACGGTCACGTGCGTGTTCGGCGTGTCGCCGGCGTCAACGTATTTCGGGTCTTTGCGTTCAATCTGGTAACCGACGCGGGCGCCGTAGGAAAACACGCGGTCGGGGAAACGGTCGAGTCCGAGGAACCAGCGCCCCAAATCGCAAAAATGCGGGCCGTTGTTGCCGATTTCACCATTGCCGCAAATCCGTTGCCAGTGCCAGTCGTAATGAAAATGGGGACGGGTCAAAGGCACGTCCGGGGTCGGGCCGCACCAGAGATTGTAATCGACTTCCGCAGGCACGTCATAATTTCCGAGTTCCCCGATCGATTTGCGGCGTTTGTAGCAGATTCCGCGCGCAAGTTTGACTTCGCCGATGCCGCCGTCACGCACGAATTTCACGGCGTCGATGAAGGCCTTTTGCGAACGTCTTTGCGTTCCCACCTGGCAAATTTTGCCGTATTTTTGGGCAGCCGCGACGATGGCCTTGCCTTCATAAACGGTGCTGGAAATCGGCTTTTCGAGAAAAACGTGCTTGCCTTTTTGCAGGGCCCAAATCCCGCAGAGCGTGTGCCAATGGTTGACCGTGGCGCAAGTGACGATGTCGAGATCGACGTCGTCCAACGCTTCGCGCATGTCGGCGATGACCTTGGGGGCGAAGCCCTGTTTTTCTCCGGCTTTTTGGGCGGATTCCTCCGCACGGGAACGGTCCGGATCGCAAACATAACGAACGACGGTGCGTGAATCGTCGACCATCGCGCTGATGTGGTTTCCGCCGCGTCCGCCGGCGCCGACCACCATGACGCCCATCTGCCGGTTAGCTTCCAAACCGGCGGTGGCAAGCTGCGGGGCGGGGAAATAACCCGTTGCCATCGCGGCCCCGCCGAGAATTAATGACTTTTTGAGAAAAGATCGCCGCGCGATCGCCGTCTTGTTGTCATGTGTTTGTTTCGCGTTCATGAAATCGACCTGAATCATCGGGACAAAGTGATAAATTGAAGGGCACGCCATCAAACATGCCATTGTACCATACCGGGATTTCGTTTTCAATCGACGCTTCCGATTGACTTTCATCGTGCAAATCGCGATAATGGCCGCAAATTGGGTGCATGTTTTCAATCTAATTCCATTGGAATCAAATTCGGAGTGAGTTATGATCAACAAGTTCGGGATAATCGGTTGCGGGATGATCGCAAAATTTCACGCGAGGGCCATCAAGGACGCCGGGGGCGAACTGGTCGCCTGTTACGACCGCATCCCGCAGGCGGCGGAAAAAATTGCAAAAGAATTCGGCTGCAAGGCTTACGAGGGCCTTGACGCCATGCTGGCCGACCCGAAGGTCGAAATCGTGACCATCGGGACGCCGAGCGGGGCCCATTGTGAACCGGCGGTCGCCGCGGCCAAAGCGGGCAAACACGTTATCGTCGAAAAACCGCTTGAAATCACGCTCGAACGTTGCGACGCGATTATCGCCGCCTGCGAAAAAGCCGGTGTCACGCTTTCGACGATTTTCCCGTCCCGGTTTCACGATTCGAGCCTCAAGATCAAACGCGCGATCGAAGCGAATCGTTTCGGGCGGCTGACCATGGGCGACGCCATCGTCAAATGGTATCGCACGCAGGGCTATTACGAC
>JAVBQX010000315.1:0-11455 GCA_031548645.1 Thermoguttaceae bacterium | reverse complement strand
AGAGGCAACCGCCGTCGTGATTCCCAACGCGACGGCAAGGAGGCCTGACGGTTTTTTTCTTGTTGGTTTCAACACACTACTCCTTTCGAGGCACGTTCTATTGTCACTTGTCAAAGTCTCTTTGATGACTGTTGATTTTTTCCTGGTCCGAAACATCGGATCCCCCCTCCTGATTTGATTTATTCGTCCGCGAAAACGAAAACATGATTCCGACGTCCGAAGCGATCCGTTTTTTTGGTGAAAATGACTTGTGAGAGAAAATAAAAATTGATGATTGGGGTGACGGTTACGTTAAACAACGGCGTGAGGCGTTCAGTCGGGCGGTTCCCTTCCCGTTCCGGACGATTTGGCGACAACCGGGTCCCTGGTTCTCCGTTTTTCCGTCATTTTTGCTCTCCCACGTAATCGATTTTCTTGTTGATAATTCAATTTCTTCGGCAAGTATTTGCGTCGCGTCCTTCAGCAGATTGCCCATTTGGTTTATTTTGAATATCTGGACAAATCCATAGAACACGCGCGGAAATTCTATGCGTCATTCCTTAACATCGAATCCGGGGCTGTATTTCGTGAGTAAAAAACCGTCACAAAAGAAAGAAAGTGAATTTTTGTCAGGATCGGAATGATTGATTTCACTGGTTTTTTGGAGAATCTCTTTCTATTTTACGCATTTTGTTCAGTGGTGTGAAAATGCCTGGTTCAGGATAAATAGAAAGAACGGTAATTAGCTTTATCTGCCTTGGTGACAGGGCCGGAAACCATGATGCAAAAGATAAACATTGTCATGTCTCGGAGTGTATTGTTTGCAACTTGCATCCAGTGAATGAAAATCGCAGACGTTGGCAATCAATTTAATATATTGATTTGCAACGAATTACACCACTGTAAATTTTAAGAATTCTGTTGGCATGACAATTGCATATTAACCCGTTGGCCGATGAATGACAGTTACGGCCAAAAGAAAGTTGTACCTGGGTTTATCAGATCAGATATGACTTTTCTCCTTTTCTCTCTCAGGTCAGGCGTGTGACAGCATGTTTGATCTCCCTTTTCGTTCTCTCTCAGGTAACAACCCGTTTGGTTGGATCGATACAACGACATCGATAGATAACCGCCCTCATCCGAGGGGATCGCGCCATGCGGGTTTGTTACTTTTTCTACAAGCTCTTGTAATAAACGGAAGTTGCGCGGTACAATTGCATGCGTTCATCCCCTTGATGCCAGAGTCTCCAGGATTATTGTCCCGCATGAGTGAGCAGCAAAAACTTCGCATTGCCCTGTGTATTACCGAGCTTCGGGTCGGTGGCGCCGAGCGTGTGCTGGTCGATTTGGCCACCCGGTTGGACCGTTCGCGTTTCGAGCCCATTGTGTGCAGCATGAAGACCTGCCCCGGTGAAAACGAACATTCTTTCGTCGAACGATTGACCGATGCCGGGATCCCCGTTGAATTTGCGAACATAACGTCCCAGTTATCGCTGCCAAGCGGTTTATGGCGACTGCGCAAAATATTTAAAATACACAAAACGCAGGTTTGCCAGTCGTTTCTATTTCATGCCAACCTCTTTTCGCGCTTGGCGGCAAGGTCGGCGGGCGTGCCTGTCGTGATTTCCGGCATCCGTGTTGCCGAACGGGAGAAAAACTGGCATCTCCGCCTTGACCGAATGACGCAAACGATGGTTGATAAATATGTTTGCGTCAGCCGCGGTGTCGCCGATCACACCGTCAAAGCGGGAAAAATTCCGCAACGAAAAATCGTCGTTATTCCAAACGGCATTGAAACGGCGGAATATGAAAATGTGCAAAAATCCGTAATTGTACTGCCCGGATGTTTGCCGGAATCGCGGAAAGTCATTGTCGTCGGTCGTTTGCATCAACAGAAGGGAATTGATTGGCTGTTGCAAACGCTGCCCCGTTGGCTCGAACGTCGGCCCGACTGCGAATTGCTCATTGTCGGCGACGGTCCCGAACGTGAGAAATTGGAACAGGCGGCCAATCAGTACCCATCTCATAACCGCGTTCATTTTTTGGGACAGCGACGCGATGTGCCGCAACTTCTTGCCAATTCAAGCCTTTTGCTGCTTCCTTCCCGATGGGAAGGGATGCCCAACGTCGTCATGCAGGCCATGGCCGCCGGATTGCCAGTCGTTGCCGCCCGCGTCGAGGGCATTGATGAATTGCTGTTGCAACAGCAGAATGTTTCAAGTGATACGTCGATGTCTGTATCGCCCGGTGCGCTGCAAACCTGTGATTTCGGCGACACGGTCGATTTTTCCGCAAAAATCAACCGACTGCTTGACGACGATGGTTTGCGTAATTTGCTTGGAATGCAAAACAAAGATTATATGCGCAAATATTTCCTGTTGAAACAGATGGTCGCCGTTTACGAACGTCTTTGGCTGTCATTTTTTGGGGGGCAGCAATAGTCTTTACGAGCCGGAAGCCTCACCGCACCAGGCAATCGTCGCAGGTCGGTTGATGTCGCAGCGTCTTGTCAATGAACCGATAGGCTTCCAATCGCACCTCGGGCGGAAAATCGTGTTCCGCTTCCGGGTAAACGACCTGCAATCGCTCATCGGCGTCCTGCAAACGATAGGCCGCCCGCGCGAGGTCGATTCCCTTGCGGACGCCCGCGACGTCGAAATTGGCGTCATGAACCGGTGAACTGGAAAAAAATGAACGCGGCGCGAACAACGCGATGATTTCGTGAAAGTTGAACGGAATGCGGTCGCCGTCAAGCTGAAACCTGTCGCGAAACAGCGGCATGTAGCGATCCTGCGCGAAAGGCCCGAGTCTTCCGCCATATGTTTTCACGGCGGCGGGACCGATGTCGTAATATTCGAGTTCCGTCCAACCGCAACTGGAAACGATCACCTGCAATCGCGTGTCGAACGCCGCGACGAACATGGCGTTGTGTCCGCCGAGCGAATGGCCGATGACGCCGATGCGCGACGGGTCGACATCATCGCGTTCCTGCAACAGGTCGACGCAGCGCATGTGGTTGAAGATGCCTTTCATCGTGCCGGATTCATATCGGTCCGATTTGAAATCGTAATCGGTCAATTCGCCGAAACTCGGGTAATCCGGCGCGATGACCACGTAACCCCGCATGGCCAGTTCGCGGGCGTAGGCCCGATTGGCCAGCGGGCTGTCGCCGTCGACGATCCGCTTGCCGTATTCGCCCGTCCCGTGCAGGGCCAGCATGGCCGGCAATTTTTTCGTTTCGCCTTTCTGTTTGGGTAAGTACAAATAGGCCGGCACGAACTCGTTTTCCGCCGCGGTCAGCGTGATCAAGTGCCGCACGAAGGTGCCCTCGTCGACCGTTTCCCTGATTTGCATGTCGAGCGGCGGGAGATTCTCCCGGTCGGGCAGCGGCCCCATGACCTGTTGCAGGCCGTCGCGAATTTGTCCGCACTTGATTTGCCAGTCATCAGGCGACTTGACACCGCCGGGGCGGCCGTTCGCGTCCGCGAATTGCATCAGCGGCGATCGTTCCGCGGCGGATTGCGCCAATGCCGGATTTTCTGCAAAAGCAAAGATGATCACCATAATGTACGCGGGGAATGGTCGAAACAACATGATGGTTTTCCTTTGCCTGGGTCATGGAAGTGATTGAAACCGTTGAAAAACCGAACGAAACATCAATTCGCCAGCAGTTTGGCAAGGACCAGCAATGCCACCACAAGGATCGCGCCGACCACGAAAATCTGTTTCGGTGAAACCCCGCCGGGTTCCTTCAACGCCGGGTTGGGGGGCTTGCGATGCGCTTCGACCGCCTGTTCGGCTTCAAGCGGTTTCGCCTCGTCCCAAACGTAATGACAATACCGGCAACCGCCGGGAAAACTCGGGATGAACGCCTCGCTGCACGTCGGGCAGATGACGACAAACGGCAAACTCTCGCCGTCGTAATCGCGCTCCGGCAAATCGTCATCATCCTCTTCCTCGAATTCGTTTTCGTCATGATCCATGCCGCCGTCGAACATTTCGTCGTAATCGTCGCCGACATCGTCGTATTCGTCGTCGGGATGTTTTTCACCGGAACGCTTTTCGCAAGGGGAGCCGTTCCGATCGTGACGGCAACAGTCGTGACCGCCGGTCAGTTCTGGCCGCGTACCGCCGTACAATTCGCTCGGCATTTGCCCCGTTTTGTGGCACGAACAGCCTTTGTCTTCAAGCGGCATTGAGGTATCGCCTTCTCCGAAGAGAACCGAGCGCGACGCGACCTTGCGGTCGAGCCGCCGCTGGTACTCGACGAGCGAACCGCCGAGGTCGTCGTCCCAATATTCCGTGTCGCCGAGCGGGAACAGGTCGTCGGTCGTTTTGCAGAAGGGGCAGGTGATCGGCAGACGTTTGCCGCACTCGGGGCAGGTGGGCCAATACTCGCGGGCTTCGTCGTAATCCGGACCTTCGTGTCCGCCGTGAAATTGCGCGTCATCGCCCGGAAAGTCACCTTCCGGCGGCTGGTAGGGATTGCTCATGGTTTGTGCGATATGTGTTTGCGTGGTTGATTTTTTTTCGTATCACACAAGTTTACCGCCCGGCGGGGCGCTTGACCAGTTGTGCGAAGTTATCGCAACAAGCGGGCTCTACTTCGTGCTGCGTTTGATGATGATTTCCTGGGGGCCGTCTTCCGATTCCACGTTGAGTTTGATGCCGTCGGCGAGCGAACTCTCTTTGCGGGCCGCGGCATAGGATTCGGTGTCCTTGACCGGCTTGCCGTCCACGTGCGTGATGAGCATGCGCTGCTTGATGCCCGCGCCGGCGGCGAGGCTGCCCGGCGTGATGTCGAACACGATGACGCCCTCAAGCCCCTGGTAATTGTTTTTTTCCGCCGTGTAGCTGGTCATTCCGGTGACCATCATTCCGAGCGTTTGGTCGCGATGTGAGGATGGCCGGTCGCCGAGCACGTTGCCGCCGGTTTCGGAAAACGACCTCGGCATGACGGCGACCTTGATCGGCACTTTGATGATTTCCTTGTCGCGGAAGACGGTCACTTCGTGTTCCGCGTCGAGGCCGGAACGTTCGACCGCCGTTTGCAGTTCGGTCGGCGAGTTGACCGCGCGGCCGTCGAAGGCGAGAATGATGTCCTTGGCCTGCAAGCCGGCCTGTTTGGCGGGCGTGTTGTTGTTGACCGATTTGACGTAAACGCCTTCGCGCGGTTTGGCCCCGACGGTCGCGGCGAGTTTGGCGTCCACCATTTCGGGCGCCACGCCGAGATAAGCGCGTTCGACCCGGCCTTTGGTCCCCAGTTGTCCCGCGACCCATTTCGCCGTGTTCGACGCAAGGGCGAAACCGACGCCGGAATTGGTGCCCGTGTGCGAAACGATGGCCGTGTTGATGCCGACCACCTCGCCGCGCAGGTTGATCAGCGGACCGCCGGAATTGCCGGGGTTGATCGCGGCGTCGGTTTGCAGGAAATCGCCTCGCTGAATTTCCCCGACCGTCCGCCAACGGGCGCTGATGATACCGACGCTGACGGTCGATTCGAAGTTGAACGGGTTCCCGACGGCCACGACCCAGTCGCCGACGTCGATCGCGTCACTGTCGGCGAATCGCACCGCGGGCAATTCCCCTTCCGGTTCGATGGTCAGCACGGCCAGGTCGGATTCCCGGTCGATTTTCCTGTCCTTGACCTTGTATTCCCGGCCGTCGGAAAGCAGAACCGTGATATCGTCGGCCCCGCTGATGACGTGATTGTTGGTCAGGACAGTGCCTTTCGCGTCGATGATGATGCCGGTGCCAAGACCTTCGTTGGGCAATCGCGGCCCGTCGAAGGGAAACATGCGTCGCTGTGACGACTCATCTTTCGCCAGGACCGTCTGCACTTTGACCGTCGCAGGAATGACTTTGTTCGCCGCGTCCCGGAAGGCCTTCGAAAGCAGATTCGCCTGCACGATGACCGGCTCATCCGACGTGTCACCGAAAACGGGCGTATTCAATCCGAAAAAAAAGAATACTGAAGCAAGAACCATCATATTATATATGGACCGCATGGGAAAACTCCTCATGATGACTTGGGAAAATTTTGTGGCCGGCAAAGAAACGCCGCCCAGTGGACGGTTTATTATACACAATGTTGCCGGAGACGTATAAGGGATGCCAAAAAGCAGCGTTTAATATCTTAAAAAGTCCATTATTTCCATCAATAAACCGAATTTTGAAATATTTTTCATTATGCAATATTGCTTGCCATAAACGGCACAATACAATATGTGTACGATGGAACGTTGAAATTGTTTGCACGATGCGCGAAAAAATTCGGTAAAAAATACACTGTGTCAAGGACCGCACCATGTCTTCATTTTCCGAAAACCGGGACGATTTCGGGTTTTCCAACGATTCCTTTGACAACGGCATGATGAATGACGGGGCGTTCGGCGAACGCAACCCGCGGTCGACCCGAATGATGGCCGTGCCCGTCATTTTGGCCTGCGGGTTTGCCACGACCGTCGCGGCGCTGGTGATCAACTTCCTCATCGCGGCGTTTACCGATTTCGACCCGCTGCTGATCACGGTTTTTTACATCATTCCCGTCGGCGCCTTTCTTGTCGGCATCGTGGCCGGTTGCGGTTACGGGCTGAGCGCCCGGGTGACGCAGTTTTTTCCTTCCAAACGCTTCATCGTTTTGATCGTCGTCATCCAATTCGGCATATTTTTCGCCAGTCGCTACGCCGAATACAGGCTGAATATTCTGGGCATGGCCGATCCGCCGGGATTTTTCGAAGTTTACAAGGCGCACCTGGAAGGCTTTGTCTGGCATGACAACGGCAATAACAAAAACCCCGTCGCGCTCGGAAAATTGGGCTATTTTCTGGAATTTGCCGCTTCCGTTCTTTTTGCGTTGGGAGCCCTCCTCAGCATGGGAATCCTGCACGGCATTCCCTACTGCCGTCATTGCCGAAAGTTCATGCAGAAGAGTTCGCATTTTTCCCTCCCGGCATCGGCCAAACGGACAAAGATCAAGAAAAAGGACGCCGCCGGCAAGGAACAGCTCGACCGGGAAAACGCGGAAACCTTTGCCCGGGCGACCGGCTATGTCGAAAAAATCGTCGAACGGTTGCAGTCCGGCGAAAACAACGATGCGGCAAGCATGGTCGTGATGCTGTCCGAAATTCGCGATCAGACGGGGGCATTGCCGAAGGAAATCAAGAAACACTGGCACCAGCTCATGTTTGAACTGTCGCGCTGTTCCGATTGCGGGAATTTCAGCTTGAAGATGACCACGGCCCCCACCAACGCGCAGGAAAAAAACGTGCCGCCGCTGCCTCACGCCGTGCAAGTCGCGTATTGCGACGGAACCTTCCAAAAACGTGTCGGCGTCGCTGAAAATGCCGAGCCGTCTGCGTAATCCGGGTACAATAATATTGCGTTGAACCCATCCGGTGATCATAATGGAACGCAAGAACGATGTGTTGAATCCCGTTTTTCCGGAGATCGCGTTGTGATGCGTGTGCAATGCCCCCAGTGCCAAGCCTGTTCCGAGGTGCCGGATTCGCTCCGGGGACGCGAGGTGCGCTGTCCCCAATGCCAGGCTGTTTATACGCTGCAACCGATGATGGTTGCATCCCCGCCTGAGTCGTCAACCGTTGCCGCACGGGATGACGCACTGGTCGACAAGACGCCGGTCGTGTGTCCGACTTGTCACGCCGGTTTTCACGTTCGCCGCGCATTGCTCGGACGGGAAGCCGGTTGCCCCAAATGCCGGACGACGATCACGCTTCGCGAATACGTCAAGCCGGAAAAATCCCCGCCAACCGTTCCGCCGCCTGCGCCAAAACCGCCCCCGGCGCCGAAACAACCGCCGATCCCCCCGCCCGCCGCGCCGGTGACGCAAAAAATCGAACTCGCCCCGGACGACTTTCTGGCGGAACTGGAAGCGATAAGCCGACATTCGGCGGCCTCGCAACAGCCGAAAGACTCGCGGGAGGATGTGCTGCGCATCCGGCGGCAATTGCTCAAAACGCTCGACGGTCAGTTGGCCGTCACGTCCGTTCCGGCGACTTATCGCGTGGCCGTTTTCGTCGTCGGAATACTCATGTGCCTGCTGGCTCTCGTCTATCTCAGCCTGACCGTCGGCGGGGCGGTCGGGGTTTACAAATATTCCGTCTATCTTTTTCACAACTTCGACCAGATCACCGCGTCTTTCGCCGACTCCAAGGGCAAGGTCAACGTTTTCTTCTACGCCGTGCCGTTCATCCCGATCGTCGCCGTCGCGGCGGTGCTGTTTTTCATGATCAAACCCTTCCTCTTCGGTTGGGGGTGGAGCGACGAACGCTTCGAACTGACCCGCGAACGCGAGCCCTTCCTGTTCGATTTTCTCGACAAACTGAGCGGCTATGTCGGCGCGATTCCGCCGACCCGCGTGTTCGTCGATTGCGACGTCAACGCAGCCGCGTCGTTCAGGCACGGCATCTGGTCGGCCCTGTTCGGCGGCGATCGTTGCGACCTGACGCTCGGCCTGCCGCTGGTCGCCGGGATGAACATGAGCCAACTGGTCGGCGTCATCGCGCACGAGTTCGGGCATTTCACGCAGGGCGGCGGCATGAGATTCGGCAATATCATCCGCACCGTCAGCTACTGGTTCGTGCGGGTCGTGTACGGCCGCGACCGCGTCGACCAGTTCATCATCGCGCTCTCGACCTCGGGACACGTGTTCAATATCGCCATTTTCCTGTTCGTACGGATTTTCGTCTGGCTGGCCCGACTCGTGCTGTGGTGCCTCATGATGCTCGGATTCGCGGTGTCCGGTTTTCTCAGCCGACAGATGGAATTCGACGCCGACCAGTTCGAGGCCCGCATCATCGGTTCGAAACGCTTTCGCCAATCGACCCGCCGCCTGCTCGGGCTCGGCATCTCCAACGCCAAGTCGAATTATGACATCAACCAATTGTTCCAGGACGAGCTCCTGGTCGACAATTATCCGCGGTTGATCGCGGCCAACTCGGAGATCATCGCCGAAAATCTTGTCAAATGGGTCGACGAACACATCGAGAAAAACAGGAAGACCGGTTGGTTCGACACGCATCCGTCCAACGCCGCGCGGATCGAACACGCCGAATCGCTCGACGCGGAAGGGGTGATTCACCTTGATTGCCCGGCGACGTATCTTTTCGACAATTTCGACGCCGTCGCCCGCGAAGCGACCTGGCATTATTACACCGTCGAACACAAACTCGACATCAAGAAAAGCTCGCTGAAGGGGGCCGACATCGTCATCGGTGAACTGCGGACCGAAGCCGACCGGAACAAAACCTACGGACGTTACTTCCAGGGATTGTTCCGCAACTGCGTTGCCGAAGCTTTGCCGAGGCAATTACCGGAGGCGCCAAGTGATCCTGCTGCCGGCAAGGCGGAAATCAAGGCGATTCGCGAACACATGCTTAAAGCTCGCGAACCATTCGAAAAAAATCTTGAGGAAATCAGTAAAACCGAGGACGACCTATGGCATTTACGTGTCGTGACGCTCCTGCAAAACTGCAAAGGTCATTACGCGGGCCTGTTCACGCCGGAACCGCCGAAACGCCGGTATACCGACAACCTGATGGAAAAGAACAGGTTGGAGTTCGAGCTGAAAGACAAGCTCGAAAGTGCAAAACCCGAGTTTGATTTGTTGGCCAAACGGTTGCACCTTGCGCTGTCGTTGCTGATGTTTGACCCGGTGATGCGACGCATCGATGACGGCGAACGCATGCGATATCGCGTCAATCTCCTGTTTCCCATCGGAATTCGAATGACGCAATTGTTGAAGCAAAAGTCAGATGTATTGGCCGAACAGCGCGGTTTCATCTATGTGCTGTATTACTCGTTGCAGAAAGTCGCCCAAAACGCGGGCGCGGTCGCCTTGCACCAGACGGAGATCAAGAACTTCAACGACTCGCTCTTCGAGGGCCTCAATTCCATTTGCGCCGAATTGGACGGGATGCAATATCCCTACGATCACGCGCAGGGCAAGGTGACGATGAAAACTGCGTTGGCGCCGGGTTTCGACGGGATGAATCACGACCTTGGATACCTGCTTGACGCGGCGGAGGAAATGCACGGACGCTTCGGCACGCTGCTCGGACGCATTTACCTCGAACTGATATCCGCCGCCGAAAAAGTCGAAACGACCATCGGCCTGCCGGTCTTGCCCGAGATTCCGGAAAAAGATGAGCCGGAAAAAGAGCCCGAAAAGAAAGGCCTGCTCGCCCGCCTGTTGGGACAATGATGCGCATGGCAGCCGGGAACGCGGCGTTCACGGCTGCCGTTCCTGCCCTTTGTTTCCTGGTGAAAGCCTCAATCGTCCGTGCGGGGCAGCGGGGTGAGGATGACGTTGCGGAACTCGACGGGGCCGCCTTCCGATTGCAGGCCGATCGCGCCGGCGACGTCTTCCAGTTCTTCCGTCCAGTTGACGATCGTGCCGTTGACGCTTAAAACCAGCGTTTCGCCCTGGCAGAGAATCTCGTAGGTGTTCCATCGCCCGGCGGGACGTTCGGCGTCGACGAGTTTTTTGATCCCGCGAGCGTCCCCGGTCAGGTCGCCGCCCGGCTTGTTGTGCGTGAATCGGGCCTTGTCAAAGCCTTCGAGTTCCATGTTGTGGAAGGTCCAGATGTCGCCCGCGCTGCCGTGCTGCAACTGCGCCTCGACGCAACGCGGCAGGGCTTTCGGCTGACCGTTGATGCGCATCAGCACGCCGCTGTTGGTCGGCTTCACGCCTTCGGGCCAGCGCCACTGGACGGTCAGTTTGAAATCGCGATATTTTTCCTTCGTGCAAAGGTAACCCATCGGTTCGCCCTTGCAGAGCAGGGTGCCTTCTTCGGTAAACGACCAGATGTCCTCTTTTTTCGCGCCGTCAAGCAGGAAAAAGTCCCAGTCGGAGAGGTTTTTGCTTGCCAGCAGGTCGATGGCCCCCTCGGCTTTGACGGGGCCCTGCTGGGGGCCGCCGCCCGGTCGACGATCGCCGCCGGGTCCCTGGGCCGACGAAACGGCGGTCAACGAACAGCAAAGGGCGCAAACAGCCAGTAAAATCACGGTTTTTTTCATGGTTATCATTCTCCAAGTGCATTAATAATCCGCAAACCAATATCACAATATCAAACATTATGTCGCTTTCTCATCCGAAATGCAAGTTTCAAGGTAAAATAACGGTTTACGCAAATATTCCGTGGCACGGAACGCTTTTCCGTTTTGATTTCGGCCCTTGAAAAAAACGCCGTTTGGATTAGGATACTTGTTTAATATGGGCCGTTCTGCACACTTCCCCCAACGTCGGGCAGGAAATTGCGGTGGGGCGGTTTCGTTAACCAACTATTACAACAGCTTTTACGAAGAGGAGAGCTATCGTGAGCCAAACAGGCAAAACCCAACCGGAGATGCAAAAGACCAACGTTCACCCCATGTTGAGCGGTGCGGACATCGTTGTTCGTTCGCTCGTCAATCATGGGGTTACGAACGTATTTGCATACCCCGGCGGTTGCAGCAT
>JAVBQX010000288.1:0-4694 GCA_031548645.1 Thermoguttaceae bacterium | reverse complement strand
GCGGGCCAATACGAAACGGCGCTCCCGTGGGGCCGGGACCGGACGAGCGGCGAACGCACCCTCGTTTTGGGCGAAGCGGCCCGGCGGCGGAGTTCGGAGGTGCCCGACCGTTCGATCAGCGCGGCCAAGTCGTGGCTCTGTCACAGCAAGGTCGACCGCCGCGCACCGATCCTGCCGTGGGGGGCCGCCGACGAAATCGGGAAACTGTCGCCGCTCGACGTTTCGCGGGCCGTGTTGCGGCATCTTATCGACGCGTGGGAAAACGCCTTTCCCGAAGCCCCCGTCGCGGAACAGCAGGTCGTGCTGACCGTGCCGGCGTCGTTTGACGCGAGCGCCCGCGAACTGACGCACGAAGCGGCCGTCGCGGCGGGACTGCCGAAGGAGCGGTTGCTGTTTCTCGAAGAACCGCAGGCGGCGCTCTACTCGTGGTTGTGGGAAACCGGCGACCGCTGGCGCAAGACGTTGCGGCTCGGCGACCGGCTGCTCGTGTGCGACGTCGGGGGCGGCACGACCGACCTGACGCTGATCGCCGTCGAGGAGGAGCAGGGCGAACTGACGCTCAAACGACTGGCCGTCGGCGATCACCTGCTCGTCGGCGGGGACAACATGGACCTGGCCTTGGCGCACCTGGTCGCCGAATTGCTCGCGGAAAAAGGCACGAAACTCGACCCCTGGCAATCGGTCGCCCTGTGGCACAGCGCCCGCGAGGCCAAGGAATCGCTGCTCGCCGAAGGCGCGAAGGATTCGCACAAGGTTTCCGTGCTCGGTCGCGGCAGCAAGTTGATCGGCGGGACCGTTTCGGTCGACGTGCCGCGGGAGAAGGTCGCCGAACTGCTGACGGACGGCTTTTTTCCGAAAGTCGCGCTGACCGACCGGCCGAAGCGCCGCGCGATGAGCGGCTTTCGCGAAATCGGCTTGCCCTTCGAGCAGGATTCGGCCATGACGCGGCATTTGGCGGCGTTTCTTTCGGCCCAGGGCGAAAACGGAGCAACCGCAAAACCGACGCACGTCCTGCTCAACGGCGGCGTGTTCCGCGCCGCGTCGCTGGAAACGCGGCTTTTCGACGTACTGGCCGACTGGTTCCCGGACGCTCCGCCGCAACGATTGTGCCCGAGCTTCGAGCTGGACCACGCCGTCGCTCGCGGGGCGGCGTTTTACGGCCTCTCGAAAATCACGGGCGGCATCCGCATTCGCGGCGGCACGGCCCGGGCGTATTACGTCGGCATCGAAACGGCGGGACTCGCCATTCCCGGCGCTCCGCGACCGCTCAAGGCCCTGTGCGTCGCCCCCATCGGCATGGAGGAAGGCACCGAATGCGACGTCCCGTCGGAGGAATTCGCGCTCGTCACGGGCGAACCGGTCCCGTTCCGCTTTTTCAGTTCGACCGTGCGTCACGCCGACCGGCCCGGCACGCTGCTTGATTCATCGCACATCACCGCCGCCGGACCGGGCGACGAGCCGGAACTCGTCGAAACCGATTCGATGGAGGCCCTGCTCCCGCGCGAGGACGCCGACGAGGAGGAAGTGCCCGTGCGATTCCAAACCCGCGTCACCGAACTGGGCATGCTCGAGCTCTGGTCGATGGCGACCCACGGCGGCAAACGCTGGAAACTCGAATTCTCCGTCCGCGAGGAAACCGACCGTTAGACGAACTGTCGCGTTATTGAAAGCATACACCAGCCCCAAGCGTCAGCGCGGGGTGATGTGCAAGTGTGGAGTTTGGAATGTGGAGTGTGGAGTTAATTCTTTGCCGTCGGGCTTGCCCGACGCAATAACGTCAAAAGTTCCGAGGACTCCGCCGCGATTCATCCCCGGCTCTTTCCAATTCCCAAATCCTAAATCCCAACCCCCGCATATCCCCCCGCGCTGGCGATTGGGGCTGATTACGAGAATGAAAGATGATGGTCACGACATCGCGTAATAGAAGTTCAAATTTTTCAATAATTCATCAAAAGAGATTTTCAATCCGTTGGGAGCAATCGTAATCGGTGTTCCGCACATGTTGAAATTTCGTCTCATCATAAACCGCTTGATTCTGCTTTTCTGTCTGGTGATATACAGTTCTGGATTTTGAACGAACAGGAGCACGAACTTTTGTCCGAAAATTTCCATGACGTCAATGCGTTCCACATCCGACCACGACACGTCCTTGGCTGCCACGCCGCTGGAATTGTCGATTATCCCTGATTTGTTGATCACCAACCCGGGGCTGGTGTCAAAAAGCCTGAAAAAGATATAACACGCGCAAAGTCCGAAAAAAACGATGGATACCAAGCCGACTGCGATGATTACAACGGGGTACTTGAAAATGAAATGATTGTCGAGCGTCGGCGGTGCCGCGACGAACCAAAATCCCATGGCCACGAAAACCAAAGCCCCCAGAAAAAGCAACGCCAGCTTTCTCTTACTCGACGGGATCATAACAGAGTCTTCTGTAGAATCAAAGCTCCCAGACATACGGCCTCCCCCCACCAAGTTTAGGGTTTCAGATAAGACACACTGAACGAACTGTCGTTATTGTATGTCGGCCGGCTTTGCAAAACAATAGATCGCCGTTTCAAAGGAAACAAAATGTCTGCAAAAACGACAAACGTACGGCGGCGGTCACGGCGTGACCGCCCTACCTTGGCTTGGGCCGGTTGATTATTGAATATTGAGCCCCATGAGGAATTCGCCATTGGATTTGGTCTTGGCCAGGCGTTTGGTCAGGAATTCCATCGCGTCGGTCGGGTTCAGGTCGCTCAGTACGCGGCGCAGAATCGAAATGCGGCGGTATTCCTCCGGGTCCATGAGCATTTCCTCGCGCCGGGTGCCGCTGCGCCCGATGTTGATCGCGGGCCAGATGCGTTTGTCGACCAGCGAACGGTCGAGCACGATTTCGAGGTTGCCGGTGCCCTTGAATTCCTCGAAAATCACGTCGTCCATGCGGCTGCCCGTATCGACGAGGGCCGTCGCGATGATGGTCAGCGAGCCGCCTTCCTCAACCTTGCGGGCGGAACCGAAAAAGCGTTTCGGTCGTTGCAACGCGTTCGCGTCGACCCCGCCGGACAGAGTGCGGCCCGAGGTCGGGCATTCCGCGTTCCAGGCCCGGGCCAGCCGCGTAATCGAGTCGAGGAAAATGATCACGTCCTTGCCGTATTCGACCATGCGTTTCGCCTTGTCGAGCACCATTTCGGACACCTGGATGTGTCGGGCCGGCGGTTCGTCGAAGGTCGAGCTGATCACTTCGCAGCGTGGCCCCTTGATCTGGCGTTCCATGTCGGTCACTTCTTCCGGCCGTTCGTCGACGAGCAGCATGAAGACGTGCAAATTGGGATAATTCGCCAGCGCCGCCTTGGCCATTTTCTGCATGAGGATCGTCTTGCCTGCACGCGGCGGGGAAACGATCAGGCCGCGCTGTCCGAACCCGACCGGCACGGCCAGGTCGACGACGCGCGTGTTCATGTCGCCGTCCGGGTCTTCCATGATGATGCGTCCGTCCGGGTGAACCGGCGTCAGGTCGTCGAAATGCGCCTTGCCGGAAAGCTTGTTCGGGTCTTCGTGGTTGATGGCCTCGACGCGGAGCAGCGCGAAATAACGCTCGTTTTCCTTCGGCGGGCGGATCTGTCCCGAAACGATCGAGCCGTTCCGCAGGCCGAAACGCCGGATCTGGCTCGGCGAAACGTAAATGTCGTCCGGGCACGAAAGGTAATGGTAGTCCGAACTCCGCAAGAACCCGAACTCGTCGGGCAGGATTTCGAGCGTGCCTTCGCCGTACATGAGGCCGTTCTTTTTGATCCGGGCCTTGAGCAACTGGAAGATCAATTCTCTGCGTTCGGTGCCTTCGTCGGTATCCATGTCCTGCCGGCGCGATTCGCCGACGAGTTCCTGCGTCGTCATTTTCTCCAGCTCGACGAGATAGGTTTCGTCGCCCATCTGGCGGAGTTGTTCGTAGCATTCGTCATAATTCGGTTCTTTGAGACCGCGACTTTTTTCAAGGGCCAGTTCCTCAGCCAGCGAAATCGGCTCGCCCTTTTTGCCGCGGGCCCCGATCGTCGGCTCGATCTGTTCCCCCTGCGGGCGGCCGCGATAGGGCCGACTCACATACCCGCCGTCCTGCCGGCGGTCGTTGTTGCGGTATCCGCCGCCGCGATAGCTGTTTTGATAATCGCCGCCATTTTGCGAATAATCGCCCTGCGCGTTGTCCCGCTGGTATTGCGGTCGATAACCGCCGCCGGCATTCCTGTTATTGCGATCGTAGCCGTTGCGATTTTGATCATAACCGCCGCGATTGTCCCGCTGTTGGGAATATCCCTGTCCGTAGCCTTCGCCGTTGCGGTAATTCCGCTGCCCGTTTTCCCGGCGATCATATTCGCGGCGTTCGCCTTCCCGGCGGTCGTATTCGCGACGTTCGCCCGTGCGACGTTCGCCGTCGCGCCGGTCCTGCGGAGCGTAACCGTTTTCACGATAGCCGTTCTCGCGATATTGCCCCTGACCTTCGCGCGGTGTGTAACCGTTGCGGGAAGTCTCATTGGAATAACCGCCGGTGCGACCGCGACCGTTGGTATGGTCGAATCGCGAACCTTGTTCGGGCCGCTCTTCTTTCGGCGCGTAACGGGAATTGGACCGGTCGTACACGATGGGTTCTTCATTCAGATCGGACATGGCATCACTTCGGGAATAAAAGGACGTGGCCCCTTCCCCGTAACGGTTCC
>JAVBQX010000138.1:0-8174 GCA_031548645.1 Thermoguttaceae bacterium | reverse complement strand
CCGATCGCCAACGCCTGTGAACCGGCCGCGGATTGCCAATAACGTTTTGCCCCTTCTTTGAAGAGCCGTACGGCTCGCGAGAACGCAAAACCGAACGGCTCATATATCACAAGACCCCGACAGCAATGCCGGGGTTTTTTGGTTTCTTGACAGGATGGGCAAAACCGCGTTTTGAAGGTGTGTCACCGATCTCCGAGCGGCTACGTCGTCGTATTCGACGCAGGTTTTGTGCCCCAATCTTTTTCGCGTGACACGGGCGGCGTTTTCTGGTAAAATATGATATTTGGCGTTCGCGTGTGTCGCCGGGTATCATTTCGTATGTGTTCCTCGTGTTATGTAAAAATTGAAAATGGTGATGGTTTATTGTCCCGTCAGGGACAAAATATTGGTAGAAAACAAGAATAAAAAACAATTCCGCGTGCCGTCAGGTACGCAATAGCGCCGGCCTTTGATCGCGTCCCTGATGGGACGCAGGTTACAGGTGAGAACCATTGTTTCTACCAATATCTTGTCCCTGACGGGACAAAACTGCAATAAATCAATCCAAAAACTCAATTTTGCATGACCCAGGCTGGAGTTGTCATGTCTCAAGTGTCGGAAATATCGGAGCAAATTTCACTGCGCGGTGTTCGGGTTCACAACCTGAAATCGATCCGGCTGGAATTGCCTTACGAAAAACTGATCGTCTTTTGCGGTCGGAGCGGCAGCGGGAAGAGCAGCCTGGCCATCGACACGCTGTTCGCCGAAGGCCAGCGGCGCTACATCGAGAGCTTTTCGGCTTATACGCGGCAATATCTCGAAAAACTCGAAAAGCCGGACGCCGAACGCATCGACGGCATTCCGCCGGCCATCGCCGTGACGGCCAAGCCGTTCAACCAGATCAGCCGCTCGACCGTCGGCACCGCGACCGAAACGGCCGATTATCTCCGGCTGCTGTACAGCAAGATCGGCACGCTGATCTGTCACGGTTGCGGCCGCGAGGTGCGCAACGAGACGCCCGAAACGATCGTCAAGGCGCTCAACCGGCTCCCGAAAGGCACGCGGGCGATGATCGCCTTTGCGCCGAACGAGTCATATGTGCGGGCCGACCGCGAGGAATTCGAAAACGAATGGCGCGAGCTGGGCTTCGTTCGCGGCGTGATCCTCGGCATGTCGTTCCGGCTTGACGAAGGCGGCATTCCGCAGAAACTGTACGACCGGCTCGTGGCGTCAATTCCCGGCCTGGCGGAAAACGGTCGTGACGCGGGCAACGGGAACGGCAAAAACGGAAACGGATCCGCCGAAGAGGAGCCGGAGGAATCGCCCGACGAATGGGAGGACATGAACCGCATTCGCTGGGGCGGCGAGTTTCCCGCGAAGGTCGAGCCTGAGGAAAAGGACGCCGAACTGGAGGAACAGGAAGACGTCGAGGAACTGGAAACCAAAAGCGTCGAGGGCATCGCCCAGGACGGCGACGACGAAGACGAACCGGCCGAACATTTGCTCGAAGAGCACGGGCACGTGTTCGAGCCGCCGAAGCTGTTTTTCATCGTCGACCGCATCGTAACCGGGCGGACGAACGACGAACGCCTGCGGGAAACGCTTGAGGAAACCCGTTCGCACGGCGACGGTCGCTGCTGGATTTTTTACAAACTCTCGCCCGACGAGCCGGAAGAAAACGGCGCCACGTCAGCCGATTCGCAGGATTTGTACGGCCTGCCCTATTTTCTCGACGGCGAAATGTGGGCCCTGGCCGGTTTCAGCCGCCATTTCGAATGCCAAATCTGCGGCATCCGTTATCCGCAACTGGAGCCGAAACTGTTCAGCTTCAATAGCCCGCTGGGGGCCTGCCCCAAATGCGAAGGCTTCGGCAACCTGATGACCTTCGATCTCGACCTGATCGTGCCGAATCGCGCCCGGTCGCTGCGGGACGGGGCGATCGCGCCCTGGAACAGCCCCTCGTACAAAAGCAAACTCGAAGAGCTGCTCGAACTCGTCCCCGCGATGGGCATTCCGGTCAACGTCCCGTTCGCCGAACTGACGCGGGAACAGGTCGCCCTGCTGATCAACGGTTCGCCGGAACACAAATACGCCGGTCTGAACGCGTTTTTCGAAAAGCTGCAAAAACAGAAGTACAAGATGCACATCCGCGTTTTTCTCAGCCGCTGGCGCAGCTACCGCCAATGCCCCGCCTGCCACGGCGCGCGACTGCGTCCCGAAGCGCTGGCGGTGAGCGTCGGGAGTGTGGAGTGTGGGGTGTGGAGTGTGGAGTTGGGGGACGGTAGCGTGGGAGGTGATGGGTGCGATGTGGAAGGCGGGAAGAGTGAAGAGTGTACAGCCGAATGTGAATCCAATCACTCCACACTCCACACTCCACACTCCACACTTTCCTCCTCCACTCCACACTCCACACTCAATATCGCCCAGTTTTCCGCGTTGAAAATCTCCGACGCGCTGGCGTTTTTGCAGGGACTGAAGTTGCCGGCGTGGCTGGCGGAGATTGCGCGGACGCCGTATCACGAAGCGCTCAACCGGCTGCGATTTCTCGAACAGGTCGGGCTCGGTTACCTGGCGCTTGACCGGACGATGCGAACGCTTAGCGGCGGCGAACAGCGTCGCGTCGGGCTGACGACGGCGCTCGGGTCGAGTTTGGTCAACATGCTTTACGTGCTCGACGAGCCTTCGATCGGCTTGCACCCGAACGACACGGGCAAGCTGCTCAAGGCGATCGAGGCCCTGCGCGACCGCGGCAACACGATCGTCGTCGTCGAACACGAAGAGGCGATTCTTCGCGCTGCCGACCGCATCGTCGAGGTCGGGCCCGAGGCGGGGGTCGGCGGCGGACACGTCGTTTTCGAAGGCGGCATCGACGAGATGCTGAAATCGGAAACCAGCCTGACCGGCAGCTATCTTTCCGGGCGACGAACCGGCGGCATCCCGACGCGGCACCGCCCGACGGAACACGGCTTCCTCGAACTGACCGGCGCGACGGGCCACAATCTCAAAAACGTGAGCGCCCGCTTCCCGCTCGGGCTGCTCTGCGTCGTCACGGGCGTGAGCGGTTCGGGCAAGAGCACGCTGATCCAGGAAACGCTCTACCCCGCGTTGTGCAAAAAACTCGGTTACGAAAACGCGAAGAAGGGGTTGCCCTACGACCAGATTCTCGGCACGGGCCAACTCGACGACGTGATCATGGTCGACCAAAGCCCGATCGGACGCTCGCCGCGATCGAACCCGGTGACCTACCTCAAGATTTTCGACGAAATCCGCAACGTGTTCGCCGAAACGGTCGACGCGAAGACCCGCAATTTCACCGCCGGGTATTTCAGCTTCAACGTCGACGGCGGACGCTGCAACGTCTGCCAGGGTGACGGGGTCATCGCCATCGACATGCAATTCATGGCCGACATGTACATGAAATGCCCGCAATGCCACGGCACGCGCTACCAACGCGAAATCCTCGAAATCACCTACCGCGGCAAGAACATCGCCGAGGTACTCGACATGACCGTCCGCGAGGCGTTCGCGTTTTTCCGGGGACGCCCGAAAGTGCAGACGCGGCTCAAGCGGCTCATCGACGTCGGGCTTGATTACATCAAACTGGGCCAGCCGGCCAACACGCTTTCGGGCGGCGAGCTGCAACGGCTGAAACTGGCCGCCCATCTTTCGCAGGCGAGGAAGGGCCATTCGCTGTTCCTGCTCGACGAACCGACGACCGGGCTGCATTTCGCCGACATCGTGCAGTTGCTCGACTGTTTCGACGCGCTCATCGACACGGGGCATTCGCTCATCGTCGTCGAACACAACCTGCAGATGATCCGCGCGGCCGACTACGTCATTGATCTTGGCCCCGGCGCCGCCGACGAGGGTGGACAAATCGTCGTCGAAGGCACTCCGGAACAAATCGCCGAATGCAAAGAATCACTGACGGGGCAGTATCTCTGGCCGTATTATTCGGGGAAAGGTTGAAGGAAGAAGGATGCAGGTGAAGGCGAATCGAAGCAATATTTTCAACAAATGAAAGTGATTTTCTGGCGACAACCTAACTCAAAAAAATTCTGACGGCTATTTCTGTTCCTGTTGTTTTTTGTTCCGGTCCGTGAATTTCGGCAGGAAGGGGTTGCTGGCTTCCTCGTCCTTGTTGTTTTCAGAAATTTCCTCCTCGCCGATGACGATCGTCAGGCCTTCCTTGACGCCGTCGCCTTCGATCTCGGTGACGGTGCCGTCGCTTGCGCCGACCGTCACGTCGAGCGGTTTGACGAACCCGCCGGGGCCGGTCGTCCAGATTCGCCCCTTGTTTTCCTCGCGGGCGGGCTGTTCATCGAGAATCGTTTTGGGAATCGAAGGGTCAAGCTGCGAGGCGTCCGGTACCCAGCGCAGCGCGACGTTAGGGACCAGCAGCACCTGTGGCCGCTTTTCAATTTCGAAATGCACGTTCGCCGTCAGGTAAGGGAGCAGTTTGCCGCCGGAATTGTCGGTCGTCACCACGACGGTGTACGTGACGACGTTCTGCGTCATCTGCGCGTTCATGCGGATTTGCGTGACGGTTCCGTGAAACTCCTCCTCTTCATGGGCGTCCACGTTGAACCGCACCGGCATGTTAAGCCGGATGCGTCCGATGTCCGCTTCGTTGACCGAAGTCCAAACCTCCATTTTCGAGAGGTCCTTGGCGATGAGGAACAGGCTCGGCGCGTTGAGACTGGCCACGACGGTCTGGCCGATGTTGACCCGGCGTTCGATGACCGTGCCGCGTACCGGCGATTTGATCGTGCAATAGCCGAGATTGATTTTCGCGGTGTTGAGCATCGCGGTGTTCTGGCGGATGGTCGCCTTGCCGACGTCGATGCTGGCCTTGGCCGATTCGTAGTTGGCCCGCGCCTCGTCGTGTTCCGACTCGGAAATCGTTTTTTTCTGGAAGAGCGAATCCATGCGATTCCACTCGTTTTCGGCCATTCGGAGTTTCGCTTCCAGTTGCTTCAGGTTGGCCTGCGAACTTTCCAGCGTCGCTTCGGCCTGCTCGACGGCGGCTTCGTAAAACGTGGGGTCGATTTTCGCCAACACCGCGTCCTCTTCGACGACGCTGCAATAATCGACATGCCCCGACGGCGCATTCGGGTCGTCACCGAACGCGACGATCAACCCCGCGACCTGGGCCCCGACGTTGACGACCTCTTCCGGCTCCAGCGTCCCCGTCGCGTTGACGGTTGAAAGCAAATCGCCGCGCTGGACGGCCACGGTCCGCAAAACCGTCGACGAAACGGCGGCCGATCGCGTCTTTGCATAATACACGGCACCCCCGCCCAAACCGAGCAGGAGAACAATCAGGAACAGTTTTTTCATGGGAAACTCCGACACGCCCGCCAAACTTTACGGCCACCGCATCCGCCGACCAATGCCCTTGAATCTGGCGAAAGTATAATTATTATAACACCGCAATAGGGCTTGGGTATTGTGTCAAAGTAACCATTCCACAGTTTACGCACTGTTTTCTGTTGTGTTTGATTATCCTCCGAATAATCCTGCCAAACCATGCTGAATTTTTCCCCAGGATTCGATTTTCGTCCTGTTTTTTATTCGATGGGCCGGTTTTTGCGATATATTATTGGGAATGCAATATTTCCATTTGACGAACTCATGCGTTTCATGACGCCATGTCCAACGAACTCCCAAAATCCGCCGTGATCCGCCGAACCCTGCCGCTGATCTTACCTGCGATTTGTCTCGGCGTTTTGTGTTCGCTGATCCTGCTCGCGGTTTCTTTCGCGGCTGGGCAATTGGAACATTTTTGGTGGTCGTGGCTGCCGGCGCAACTCGGCGTCGCCGGGCACGGACCGGTTTGGATTTTTGGCGTCCTTGCGACGACCGGCGCGTTGGTCGCGCTCGTCGTTTGGCGAATTCCGGGTCATGCGGGGCCTGATCCCGCCGCGACTTCGCTGATCGACGCCCCGCTCGCGCCGGGGGTCGTGCCGGGGCTGTTGATCGCCGTTATGCTGATGCTGGCCGGCGGCGTCAGTCTCGGGCCGGAAAACCCGATCATGGCGGCCAACATTGCGGTGATGGTTTTTCTCGGAACGAAACTCATGCCCGCCAAACAGCGCGGCGTTTGGGTTTCGCTCGCCATCGCCGGAACGATCGGGGCCCTGTTCGGCACACCGCTCGCGGTGGCGCTTTTGCTTTCGGAAATTTCGGACGGCGGCGATTCGCGCGAACCGCTTTGGGACCGGCTCGTCCTGCCGCTGACCGCCGCGGGGGCCGGGGCCTTGACGACCCAAACGTTCGTCGGCGACGCGATTCTTTCGGTCAACGTGCCGGACTATCCGGGCTTTCGACCGTTTGATCTGCTTTCCGGTTCAATCATCGCGGCCCTGTCCGCCGCGGTCGGGCTGGTCGCCATTTATGCGTACCCGCTGAGTCACCGGCTGTTCGCGCGGCTCAAATATCAGCCGCTCATGATCGTTTGCGGCGGCGTGCTGCTGGGATTGCTCGGCGTCATCGGCGGCGAAATCACGCTCTCGAAGGGGCTCGACCAAATGAAGGAACTGGTCGGGCACACGACCGATTTCACGTTTTGCCAACTGGCGGCGATCATCGGCGTCAAACTCGCGGCCATCGTCATCGCCGCGACAAGCGGTTTTCGGGGCGGACGCATTTTTCCGTCACTGTTCGTCGGAGTCGCGGTCGGCGTCGCCGCGCAGACGCTGTTCCCGTCGATCCCGCTTTCGCTCGCGGTGACCGCCGGCGCGATCGGCATTTTGCTGGCGGTGACGCGGCAGGGCTGGCTCGCGTTTTTCACCGCCGCGATCGTCGTCCCGCAAATTTCGCTCATCCCGGTGCTCTGCCTGATCATGCTCCCCGCCTGGCTGATCGTCAGCGGTCGCCCGGAAATGGTCATCCCGAAAAAAGACGCCGTCGGAAGTTGACGGCAGTCATTGTTTGCCTCTCATTGTGTCTTGTTACGCTTTGAGCTCGCAAATCATATCAATCAACATTTGCTTGATTTCGATGTCTTGTTCATTGCTAAGTCTGTTATGAAAAATTGAAATTGCATCACCTGATGACTCTAGTAAAGCCAAGGTAACAATACATGCTTCTTTCACTTCACTTGTTCCGTGCTCCAGCAATTCCACGATTTTATCGCGCAGAACATAACTGTCATTGATATACGACGAGGAAAACAAAACGGCCCAATATTGTACCGAATCACTTTGGCTTGCAACGGCTTCAACAAGATAAGGAGTAACAGTTTCTTTAGGAAACAGCCAAAGGTAATCTTCGACCAATTGATAAACTCCATAACCATCGCCAAAGCTGAACGAGTTTAAAAATAGCGGTATGGCTTTTTCGTCAGGATGCTCCATGAAATACTTCCTGACGGAATCATATTCCATCATAAGTTCGTCAGGACAAAGAGAATCGCTGTCCTCCGGGGTAGTAGATTTTGTTGGAGGCATTGGTTGATGATTTTTAAGGAATTCGATCGCTTGGTTATTGTTCATGATTGACATACTCCCCGCATTTCAAAAACCATCAGCAACGCACAATCACTTTGGTTCAGAGATTTCGCAGACAAATCCGCAATCCAACGTCATCATTATACAAAAACACCGCGACAAAACAAACGTCTTGCCGCGGTGTTAGGTTTTTGTCAGAATATATTTTCTAACCGAGTCTTCGCCCCGCAGGGGCAATGTGTATCAGCCCAGGGCAACGCCCTGGGTCAAGTATTCGCCATTAACATGACGCCCTGAAAGGGCAATGTAATGACGTGATATTTGCACTGCCCTTTCAGGGCGAACGATGCTTTTGCGGCTCCGAAACCCAGGGCGTTGCCCTGGGCTGGAACGCATTGCCCCTTTGGGGCGAAACACAAACTATTCACCGGTTTTGGCGCTGCTCAAGGCGGTGTAATACTTGAAGCGTTCGTAAATCTGCTTCTGGGCTTCCGCGTTGAACTCGGCGGCGACTTCCGGTTTCGCGCGGCTGAGCAACGCGAATCGGTTTTGCTTCGCGGCGAAGTCTTTCAGTTCGCCCTTCGGTTCCTTACTGTCGAGCGTGAACGGCTGCGCTTCGCGGGGATCATAATGATAGAGCGGCCAGTAACCGCAGGCGACGGCTTCTTTTTGCAGTTCGAGACCGTTGGCCATGTTGATGCCCTGCGCGATGCAGTGCGCGTAGGCGATGATCAGCGACGGGCC
>JAVBQX010000164.1:0-5287 GCA_031548645.1 Thermoguttaceae bacterium | reverse complement strand
GCTCCAACTCAGAAACGTCGTTTTGAAACGTTCCCGCCGCGAATGGGCCTGGGAAGACCTGACGCTGTTGCTGCGTCTGATCGCCCTTGCTATGCTGGTCGTTGCGGGCGCAATGACCGTCGCCGGTTGCTCGCAATCGGTCCCGCAAAAGCGGAAATTTTCGCTGACGAACCCGTTTTATCGCGAACGCCCGCAACGGGCCGCCCGCATGAGCTGCATCTGGGAACCGAAAATGCTTGCCGAAAAACAGGGCGTGACGCGCGGTTTCAAGGGTGAGATCGTGTTTTTCAAAGACGATAAAATGCAGGAGCAGGTCATCGTCGACGGCGAACTGACCGTGTACGTGTATGACGCGGACGACGAAACCGTCGTCCATCTTGGCGGCAACGTCCAGGGCATCAAACCGCTGTGCGAATACAAATTCAGCAGCGAAAGACTTGCCGAAGGGCTTGAGAAGAACAAAAAATCGAAGATGTACAGCTACGGCGTCTGGCTGCCGATCGACAGGATGCCCGGCGACGAGAAGAATCTCGTGCTTTGGACCCGTTTCGACGGCGCCGGCAAGGACGGCAAGCCCGGCGAAAGCCTCGGCATCGACACGAGCGACCAGATCACCGCGTACCTGCCCGGCAACCCGGTCGAGAGGAAAAAGAAACAGAAAACCAACGATGCGCCGCCCGCCTACGAGGGCATTCGGCAGGCCGCTTACGACGACATTTACGATTTCAGCAACGTGCAGCTCAGTTCCTACGCCGAAGCGCTTCGCGGATCGCAGGCCGGGCGGAATAATTCGAACGATCACCGCGTCAATGACACCATTCCCATTTCGCCGGGATTGGCTCGCCAGCTTTTCAACGCCAACGCCCAGCGCAAGGCCGCCAATGCAGCCGGCGAGGAATCGGCGGGAACGAACAAGGGTCGCAAAACGGTTCTCGGATTCGGCGCCGGAGACGGGGCGGAGACGGAACAACGCGGCGGGGCGCAGTCCACGAACGCTTATCCGTCGCATGGCGGCAACGCTTCGACGACGGCCGTCGGTTTCGGCGCTGGAGATGCATATCAGGAGGCGTTGCCCGAAAGCGTTTTGCCGTACATGCTGGCGAGGAACCGCTCGAATGTCACGACCATCGGTTCGCAGATCGACCGGCGCATGCAAAGCGGCCAATATGATCAGTATCACATGATGCAGGACACGCCGGACGGATACGGGGATTCGCGCCGGGCGGTGCAGCAAGTGTCCTACGTTTCGCCGAACGGGTCGAACGACGCGGAGTCGAGGCGAAAGGAGGCGGTACGCCAGGAGATGACCCGCATCATGATCGAGCAGGAACAGCGTCGCGTCATGCACGAACAGGCCGCCGGAGGACCGGGAGGCGACGGGCGGAATTTCAGCGTCTACAACGCGAATTCGTTCGCGACGGACCAGAGCCGCATCACGATTCCGGACCGTTCCGGGTGGGGGATGCCGGTTCCGTCGAACGGGGCTCATCCGCAACCGACGGATCAACAACCAGGTCGTTTTGCACCGAATAGATACCCGGCTCAAAACCCAGGTATAGCCCAACCTGTTTACGCAGAATCGGACTGGGGACCCGGCCTTGAATCCGCGCGGTCAAACCATGAAACTCAAGTGATATATTCGCCGACGGGGGGAGATCGAATTTATCGCTGATGTCGGCGAGCAGTTTCGTGATGCGTTGGAGGTCAGCCTGTTCCAGTTCGGCCTGCGCTTCGGGCGTCTGCATCGCCTTCAGTTCCGCTTCGTCATGCAGGAAACGCAATCGTGGGGCGTACATGCCGGTTGCGCGAACGGTTGACGTGGCAGCGGTCGCGGCGACGCTCGTATCGATTTCCCCGATGGCCAATCCGCCTTCACGATCAGCGGCGGTCGTGTCTCCCGAAATGTCAAGGTTCATCGCCTGTTGAATCGCCCCGACCGTCAAAAACAGGTCCATATTCCCGAGCTGATCGTTGCCCAGGATTGTGGACGGACTGCTGGTACTGAGAAGGGTCATCATGGGGTCCTTTTTTTGCAGGCTCGTGGCTTTCAATTTCATTCGATCCGCTTCGCCGGAACCCGTCGAGTTGAACAGCGCGACGCGCGATGCGCCGAATAGCGACGAACGGCGGGTCGATGCTTCCGACGTCGTGGGCGCCGTCTGGGCCGACAATTCGGCGGCATAAACGGCGGTGAGAAATCCGCAAACAAGAAAAACGGTCAATCGGCGTGACATGGCGGCACCTGCTATTCTGTGTGATGATGTCCAATCCATTATGATTGCCGACATCGCTCCGGTCAACACTTAACTGATTTTGTGTTTCCGGCGGGTTTTTTCGTAAAATTCGACGTATTGCCCGGCGCTGTGCTGCCACGAAAAATCCTGCCCCATGCCGTTTTGCATCATTTTTTGCCAGGTCGGGCGGTCCGTCTTGTAGCAGCGCACCGCCTGTTCGAGGGCCCAGTTCAGCCCGCCGGGGTCGGCGTCGCGGAAACTGAAACCGTTGGCCGTTCCGTCGGCCAGCGTGTCCGGCGTCAGGTGCGTGATGGTGTCGGCCAGCCCGCCGGTTTGCCGGACGATCGGCAGCGTGCCGTAGGCCAGGCTGTACATCTGGTTCAATCCGCAAGGTTCATACCGGCTCGGCATGGCGAACATGTCGCTGCCGGCTTCGATGAGATGGGACGAATGGTCGCAAAACGTCAGTTTAACGGCCACGTTTTTCGGATACGTTTCGGCCAACCGTTGCAAACGCTGTTCGAGCCACGGATCGCCGGTGCCGAGAATGGCCCACTGCACGTCATGTTGCTCGACCCAATGCGGGATGACCTCGGCGATTAGGTCGACGCCCTTCTGCTGGGCCAGGCGGCCGACGATTCCGATGACCGGCGAATCTTCGCGTTCCGGCAGTCCCATTTCGCGTTGCAACGCCGCTTTGCACAAGGGTTTCTGCTCGAAAACACTGTTGGCGTCAAATTGTGCGGGAATCCATTTGTCGCAGGCCGGGTTCCACAAATCGGTGTCGATGCCGTTGAGAATGCCCTGTAAATCGTCGCGCCGGTGCCGCAAAACGCCGTCGAGCGCGCAGCCGAAATCAGGCGTCTGGATCTCTTTCGCGTAGGTCGGGCTGACCGTCGTGACGCCGCCGGCGAACATGAGGGCCGTCTTCAGCAGGTTCAACTTGCCGTAAAACTCCATTTTTTCGTGCGTGAAGAACTTCCAGTCGAGGCCCGTCAGGCACATGTCCCAATGCCAGAACATGCCCTGGTAGGCCAGATTATGAATCGTGTGGATACTCGTGATGTCGCGGTAACGCTGGAACGGGCGGTAAAGCACCTCCAGATAGGCCGGCACAAGGCCCGTCTGCCAGTCGTTTGTGTGCAAAATGTCGATTTCGAGGCTTAAAAGCCGGATCGTTTCCAGCACGGCCCGCGAAAAAAAGACGAAACGCTCGCAATTGTCGCTGTAATCCTCGTCCTTGAAATTATAAAGACCGTCGCGATCGTAATATTGATCCTGCATGACGAGGTAAAGCGGCACGTCGGTGCCCGGCAGGCGGCTTTCGAGCAGGCTGCCGTAAACCGTTTTGTTCCAGATCGGAATCGCGAAATCAATGCCCATGGGCCAAATGTTTTGCCCCGACTGGATCGCTTTTTTATAAGCGGGCATAATGACGCAAGTTTTGTGCCCTAAACGGGATAATGCCGTCGGAAGTGCGCCGCTGACATCGGCCAGCCCCCCGGTTTTGGCAAACGGGTACACCTCGCTCGTGGCAAACAGAATATTCACGCTGAACCTCCGCCGTACAAACTCCGGACATGGATTTTGATCGCCCCCGATGCAAATGCCGGGCCGACACTGTAATTGTACTCCATGCAACGCTCAAAAATTACTTCTTTCCTCAATTTTGTTTAAAAATCACAATCTGCCAAGTGACACAAACGAAAAATGGGCGAAATTTGATTATTTAATCGGAAATTAGTAGTTTTAGATGGCTGCCGATAGGAATAACAAAGAAATATTGGAATAATAATTATTCCTGAACAGAAAAGCAGAACAAGTTTTCTGGAGGAAAGTCACACCCACATAATAATTCCATTTTCTCTGCATTCGATCGTATAAAAAAATGTCAGGCGAGATAAATTGTTTTGAGGATTAATTTTATTTCGCGTTTTTGGTAAAATGATTGAATCATATGGTTTCCGCCAGAACGTTTCATGCCCCATCAGAGCCCGAAGCGTAAGCGAGGGACCATGTTTCGATCAAAAAAACCGGCATATTATTTTCCGGCGAAAGCCTAAAGCTTGAGTCTTCCATTTTTCATAGGAAAACAAAAAATGACAATAACACTGAAAAGACAGCTTTCGTCAGAAGAAAAGCAAATCGTACTGGAACGGTATGGCCGTGTGTGCTATGCCACAGGTCACTCGATTCCTGATGGTGAAACCGTTCATTTTGATCATATCAGGGCATTTTCGTCAGGTGGGTTGTCGGAAACAGATAACATTGCACCGATGTGCGAAAAGCACAATTTACAAAAAGGTGCACTGTCACTTGAAGATTTTCGCATCAAGCTTCAACAAGAGGAATTTTTCCAACGGGGACAAACATTAACCTTAAAGCATGAATTGGAATACCTTAAAGAAAAAAGAATTATCCCTTCTTTTGGCGAGATCGTATATAATAAAATCGACGACCATCAGATTGAGTTGGAATACTGCAATACCAAAAAAAGCTATCAGCTTTACACATGCCCGGTAACCGGTTGGAAATACTTTTACGCAATACTCCCGGTGAACGTTCTTAATAGCGACGATGACGAGGAAGGGAATATTGGTTTACAACCTCGGTATTTGATTCAGGAAAAAGTTTTCGAACTTTATCGCCACCTTCAGCAGAATACGGTATTACATCCGTCGATTGCTCGCTTGTTTCAAAACAAAATACTGGTTTTTGACGGTCAGCACAAAATCGCTTCTCTTCTGTGGGGTGAACGCAAGAGTTTTGAGCTGAAAATCTACATTGACCCGGACCCAGCCAGATTGAATCAAACAATCATTGCCGCACACGACAAATTTGCACAAACGAAGTTTTATTCGTCAATCATGGTAGCCAAACTCGGGAGTTTGTTTGGCCGACAATTTGAAGAGTAGACTTGTTCGCGAACTTTAACTTGGTGAAATTAGTGAAACTGGTATTGTCCCAATTGGTGAAAATGGTGTATTTTACAGCGTTTCATTTCCCCCAAAGAGGACACAAACATGCAACAATCCAGTCTTCCGGAACGCTGG
>JAVBQX010000068.1:0-24678 GCA_031548645.1 Thermoguttaceae bacterium | reverse complement strand
CCGATCTGCTCGCCGAAGCGAAAGACGATGATTATGTAACCCGCCAGATTATCGACGCCTACAACACGCACAAACACGATCTGTCATAACAGATTACCCCTCCATTAATCACATCGTCAACAATCAGGCCCGTATTGCATGTTCCGTGCAGATATCACGATACAAATGTCACGCGATAAAAAAATTATGTAAAATTCCTTCGTTATCTGCGAAACAAGGCTGGCAATTCTTCTCAATTGGAATAGAATAAGTTCAATCAATTATGAAAAAAAGATGACATAATATTAGTAGCCGCATAAACTTACTGTAATTTTGAACACTACATTTCCCTCCTGCGTCTTCCATTGAATATGACAACAATTGTTTGGCTTTTTCACCGCCGCGGAAGTTCCTCCGAAAATGGTTCTTATTTGATGGCATGATTATTGCATATTTCGCTTTTGCCTGCATCGACATGAATACGATTGATTGACGTATTAAATAATTTAATTCCGTTGACTTTTTGATGTTTCGCCGGACGAAACCTGAAATATACCTCGCGATCGTTTTTTTGAGGGAGGAAAATCAGCGATCGGCTCCTCAACACGAACTCACCTTTGATTTTGACACCACTGACATTTCATTTTGAGCAAAACCATGTCCTTCTCTCATGGCGTTCGAGGGTATAAATGCCCTAAGCCGTATATTTCACGCTATTTCCGATTCAAGGGCTACGTGGATCGTTTGATCGCGCTGTTCCTCTTGATTCCCTGCCTGCCGATTATCGGGCTCCTGATTCTTTTGGTCCGCTTAACTTCCAAGGGGCCAGGCATTTACGCTCAGGAACGTCTCGGGAAAGACGGCAAACCGTTTACGATGTACAAAATTCGTTCCATGGTCGCCAACGCGGAACAGGAAACCGGTGCGGTTTGGGCTTCCCGGAACGATTCCCGCGTGACGTTGATCGGTAAATTTCTGCGCAAATTTCACTTGGACGAATTCCCCCAATTGATTAACGTGCTTCGCGGTGAAATGGCCCTCGTCGGTCCGCGGCCCGAACGCGACGAATTCGTCAAAATTTTGAGCCGCGAAATTGACGGTTACAGCTTTCGCATGTCGGTTCTGCCCGGCGTGACCGGCTACGCCCAGTTGAACCTCCCGTCCGACATTGAGGTCGCCGACGTCAAACGGAAAATTTCGCTTGACTTCGAATATATCGAAAACGCTTCCTTCTGGTTCGATTTCGTCATCCTCATGGGTACGCTCGGACGTTTTTTCAAATTCCTCGGCACGATCCACCTCAAGGCCCTGGGAATTTATCGCCGCGTGGAAGATTCGCCGTGGGCCGCATGTGTCGGTGCGATCAGCGAGAGTTCGACCCCAGGCCGATCCATGCAGCTCGCCCAGCTTTTTGAAATGGCCGCCGTCGACCGTTTTGAGGACGTACGACCGGCCGTCCTGTGATTTCGTGTACTGCGTTGAAGCGTTGCTTTTCTGAAACGTGTTGCCTTATGGCAACGCGTTTTGTTTTATATTGCCGCGTTACTTTCGTATGCTACCTTTTTGAGTACCATGCCCATCCGTCAACGCGGAGAACAATTTCATGTCCGCTCTTTGTGATCAGCAAAAACACGACCAATATGCCGCAATCATGACGACCACAGAAGCACTTTTCAAGGAGGAATCCGGTCCTTTGTCGCTGATTTCCGTCGTGATTCCCGTTCGCAACGAAGAATTGCACCTGGCAGCCGTCCTGGATTCGCTACTCAATCAGGATTATCCGACCGACCGTTTCGAAATACTTGTCGTCGACGGACAGTCGACCGATCAAACGCGGGAAGTGGCCGAAGCCTGTGCAAAGCGTCACGACAACGTCCGGCTCTACTCCAATCCCCGGTTCCTTTCCAGCGCGGCGCGGAACATCGGGATACGCGAATCCCGGGGGGACATCATTCTCATCGTCGACGGCCATTGCCTGATCGACAACCGCGACATGTTGACGCACGTCGATCGGGCGATGCGAAAACCCGGCGTTTTCTCGCTCGGACGGCCGCAACCGTTGTTCCTTGACGACGCCAACCTGACGCAACGCGCCATCGCCATAGCCCGCAATTCCCGTATCGGCCATCACCCGGATTCGTTCATTTATACCGACCAGCCGCAAATCGTGCCCGCCCTCAGTACGGCGGTCGCATATCGCCGCGAGGTCTTTGATCGAATCGGCCTTTTTGACGAGCGTTTTGACGCCTGCGAAGATTGCGAATTGAATTACCGATTCGACCAGACCGAAATGAGCTGCTACTTCACGCCCGACATCACGGTCCGTTACAAGCCGCGTCGTTCGATTTTCGGCCTGTGCCGCCAGATGTTCCGCTACGGTCGCGGGCGTGTCCGGCTGGCGAAAAAGCACCCGAGATCGTTTTCCTGGAAAATGTTCCTGCCGGCGATGCTGATTCTCGGGATCGTGTTCGGCGGCATTTTGGCCTGTTTTTCGTCGACGATCGCGATTGCCTATTTTTCCGTCCTCGCCCTTTACGTCCTGATTCTTGCGGGCGAAACGATTCGCCTCAGCATCGTCAATCGTTTCCCGCCGGGTCTGCTCCTGCTCCCGCCGGTCTTTTTGGCGATTCATTTCGGCGCCGGCTTCGGGGAGCTGTTGGAATTAGTATTGTACTGGCGATAAAAAATGCACCGCACTCCCGGCACCGCTTGTTACGCCAATGTGGGAAAGTTACTCAAATAGGAACCGCAACAAAACAACATATTCGTTTTTCAGGTAGGGCGGTCACGCCGTGACCGCCGAAGAATCTGAAATTAAGCCGCGTTTGCCCCGGTACGACCGCTCCATAACTGTCGCGGCTCTGATTGCGGCGGTCTCGCCGAGACCGCCCTACCTTGCGCTCCAAGCTGCGGTTCCCGCGGATTGGTCTTTGGCGATAATTTCACTCGACCACTTCGCATTCCTCAATCTCGCAGGACTCAATCGCCTCGCAAGCCTCCACCGGTTCGCAGGCTTCCGCGCTGCATTCATCTGCGGCTTCCGCATCGCATTCCCCCTGGTTTTTCATGCGAACGGTGATGCCCGAACTTTCGTACCATGCCTTGCCAACGGCGGCGAGCAGTTCGCGGCTGACACGGAGCCGATCGGTGCGCGAGCCATCGGTCAGCGTTGATTGCACACGCACCTTGCCCGTCGGCCAATCGTCGAGGTTGATTTCGGCATCGTCCCACCAGTTGTCGTCACTGCCGACGGCCGCGAGCAGTTTGATTTGCTCCGCCGTGGGTGTCGAAAACGCCAGCACGGTTTCCGGGAAATTCCGCTCCGTTTCGTTGCGGTCGATCGCGTCTTTCATCCGCTGAAGCAAGTCCCCGTCCGACACGGCCCAGAGAACAGCCGCCACGTCGTCCGACACGGCCAGGCACATCGAAAAGCTTTTCCCGTCGAGCCATTCCGCGCGTTTATGACTCGCCAATCTCCATGTTATATCTTCCGAATCGTCATTCAAGACTTCAAGCAAATGCTCGGCCATTTCATCCGCCAGCTTATCGTCCAATTGTTCGTCAGTTGGTTTCGCTTCCGGAATCGGCGCACTGAAGCAGAAGAATCGATACCCCTTGTAGTTTTCCTCCGGCGTTTGGATTTCGGCGGGGAATTCGTCGAACATTTTCAAGTCATCGCCGAATTTTTTCAGGTAAACGTCCACCAGTTCGGCCAGCGAATGGCCTTCGGTCACGCGAATCGCCCCGAAAACCGTCGCGTCCTTGTCCACCGTCACGGCGAATTCCTGCCAGTCGGCCCGCAACGAGGGGAAGAGCGTCTTTTCGAAAAAGTTCCGAACCGCCGGGGCCGCGGCCTTCAATTGCTCAAGCTCCGCTTCCAGTTCCTCAAGGGTTTGCTCGACTTCCACGGTTTCCTTTGCGTGAATCGTATATTGAACCACGAGCGGTTCGCCTTCCTTCAATTCCCCAAGTGCCTTTGCATTTTCCTTGTCGCCAAGCTTGATGTTGATATCGATTTCCGAATCCAAGGAGAGTTCGGGATGACGTTTTTTGATTTCCTCGATTTGTTCCGGTGTCGTGTTTTCGTCGATGGCGATTTCTTCCACGTCTTCCGTCGGGGGGAGTTTTTTGACGAGTCTTCCTTTGTAAACCCGCTTTTTCTCCGTTTTCGCTGTGTCATCCGGGTTTTTCAGCGATTCGATGCGTTCTTCCAAATCCCTGATTTCACTGTCATATGTGATATAAATCGTGTTCATATTTGCGATCAGGTGGCCCAGGCTGACGAGGAACGATTGTTCCTCCAGTCGCGGGGCGACGCCTTCGGCGAATGCGAAAATCGCATCGTCCGGCTGGTAAAACCCTGCGAGCGTCTGGCGGTGTTCGCGGCGGATGTTGTTCTGCCGGGCCAGATCGGAATCAGGTCGATATTCGGTGGTCGCCACCAGCACGAGGTCGCCGGTTTCGCGGTCGAGAACGACTCGCCCGGTGAACTGTCGCACGCCCTCGCAGATGGCTCGCAGGTCTTTGACCAAAGCAGAATACAAGTTCAACCCGGAAAACGCGGTCAACGCCTCATTGTCCGAATCAATATTGAGACTTCCTTCGCTCATTTGCATAAGACCCGGCAAAAATTCGAAATAGGTCGTGCAAAGCATGTCGACGATCCGCATCGAATCCATCGGGACATTTTCGAAATAAAGCGTCGCGGATGCCAGTTCGCCCGGTTCCGTCGCCGTGACGAGTCGGGCCGTGTCATCGACGAGTGCCTGCCCGATCAGTTCGCCGAGCTGCGGCACGGTGACATACCCCCAACGACCGTGGGCCCCCCAACTGCATTGCGAAAAGGCGATTTCCTGGCCGCCGGAATAGGGAACCGTGAACTTGTGCATCGTCAGCGTTTGGTTCGCGATTTCGTGTTCCGATTTCGTCGGGAACAGCAAAACCGGGTAAACCGCGTCATGACCCAGCCACAGGGTGAGGCGGAAGGTTTCGGACAAGGTCGTGTCGGCCAGCAGATTTGTGAGCCGCTCGTCGCCCTCCGCGATGAGCGTGGCCTCGAATTCGCGGAGCGAGGCGAAACCTTCGCCGAAGGGTTCGGCCACGGCTTCAATGATTTCGGCCGCGCCGGGGCATTCGCCGGGCGACGAAACGGTGAGGGCCAGCAGCGGCTTGAGTTCGTCGAGCGAATCGTAACGGACCTGAATCCGCCCCATCGCGTCGAGGTATCGCTCCTCCGCCCGGACCGGATGAGACACAAGGGCCAGAACGGCCGCCAAAACCGGGAACAACTTCAAAACATGTCGCATTTTCAATCTCCATAAAATCGGGGGCGGCACCGTGCGGGGCCTTACTTTTGGAACAAATTTCGTATTTCGCAACAAGCGAACGGCATTCTATACGAAATCGAAAAACGCGGCAATCGAAGAATTTTTGAAAAAAGGGACAAAAGGTTGGGTGGGGAAAGAAGGAAAATGTGGCAGTTGTCGCCCACACATCATTTTTCCGGCGGACGGGTAAAATTTCCCGGCTTTGGAACGCACTTTCCCGCATGATCTAATGTTGTTGCAGATGTCGGTTTCAAGTTTCCAATGTTTGTTTCAACAATTAACGATAAGGAAGGTTTCCATGAAAAAAACCTTGATTGTTTTTTCCGCCGCGTTGCTCGTTTGCCTTTGCACAATTCATGCACGGGCCCAGGAAGCGGCACAGCAAAACAATAACGTAACGACCCAAACCACAACCGAGACGCCCATGGCGGACGCGGGCTGCAATGCCTGCACCGTCGGCTGCAACACTTGTGACACGGGATGCGGCTACGGTTACGGCTATGGTCGGCGAACGGGCTGCTTCGCACGCATTTTCCGTTGCGGTTACAACGGTTGCGGATATAACGGATGCGACGTGTCGAATTACGGTTGCGACGATCCCTGCAATACGGGTTGCTACGGCAACCGCGGTTGGGGCTGGCGTCATCGTTGCTCCTCGAACTGGGGCTGGCGCTCCGGCTGTTGCAACTGGTAAATCCGGATCCTCATTTTGAGGTTCGAAATGCGGGGCTGACGCCTCGTTGTACCACACAAGTGCTTCTTATTCCTTTTTTTATCCACAGATGACTCAGATTTACACAGATAATCCAAGAATAATGCCTTAAAAAGTACCTATTGTTGCAAGATACATTATGATTAAAATATTTATCTTTTTCATTTGGCGTATCTTGTGACAATAAACTTGCTCGACATATCATCTGTGTTAATCTGCGAAATCTGTGGATAAAATAAATAATATCATTTGTGTAGTACAACGAGGGCTGACCCGCGGGCCGGTCGATGAAGATTTTCCTGACACGGGCGACCGGCCCAATTGTTTCTGATCAAGCTCAACGTTCAGCTTTCTTCGTCCAACATTTCCCCTCTCCCCCCGTACAACCGATGCGACCGGATCAAGGCCTCGACCGACCGCGGCAGGAGAAAACGGACGCTTTCCCCGTTGGCCACGGCTTCACGGATCATGGTCGACGAAATTTCGATTTGCGGCATTTTGACGACATGTCGCCGAAACAGTTCCAGGCGGTCGGGCGAAACCAGATTTTGGAAGGCTTCGGGGTGCGGCGGCGGTCCTCCGGGACGATACACCCCGACGGGAATCACCGTGTTCAGGATTTCGCCCGCCGCGTACCAGTTGGGCAGATCGTAATACATGTCGGCCCCCACGAGGAGGAACAACTCCGCGTCGAGCAGCGAATCGCGGAAATGCCGCACCGTTTCGACGGTATAGCTGGTTTTGTCACGCTCGATTTCAAAACGGCTGACCATGAATTCGTCACAACCGGCAATGGCCAGTTCGATCATTTCCGCCCGCAATTCGCCGGACGTTTGCTGCGACTTGGCCCGGTGCGGCGAAATGCCCGAGGGGACGAAAACGACCCGGTCGAGGCTGACCTTGCGCAGGCAGGTTTCGGCCAGGAGGAGGTGCCCCCAATGAACGGGGTCGAACGACCCGCCGTAAATTCCGTAACGCATGATTGTACCGGTTAGTCCACTGAAGATGTGTATTTCGTCGATGAGTTCCGTGACGCCTCAAGACAATTATACCACAAGGAACGGTCGTGTCCCATTGTGCCGGAGCCGCTGAAGAATCGGGGGCGTTTCTGCCCGTTTGTACAGGTTTTTGCAGTCGCCTGCTTGACGAAAATATTCGCCCTTCCCCCAACCGTTACATCCTGTCGAACGGTGAGAACCGAAAATAAGCTTTGATTACGTACATGATGCGTTTTCTTGAAATCCATCGCCCCGATGGGCGGAAGTTCCGATTTCCCTTATGCCGGGCAAGGAAAACCGTTTTCAACCCGGCTGTCGTTACGGACAAATCGTTCCCTTTCTCCAAAGCTGCTCATGTCGCACGACTCCTTTGAAAAATACTTGAAAAGTTTCCCGCCGGAGATCGCGGTGGCCGATCAGGAACCCGCGTTTTTTCTGGCCTCGTTGCCGGAACTTTCCAAGGCCTTTCAAAAAGTCACCGGCTATCAGCTCCGTTTCCTCAAGCCCGGCGCAAGTTCCGCCGATTGCGTCGCGGCTTTCCCCATTCTCTCGGGCGGGAAACCGTTCCCCTGCACGATGGGCCTCGTGCGAAACCTGACTTCCGTTTCGTTGATCCCGGAACGCGACGTCGAAAATCTGGCCCGCTCCCTGGCCGAGGTGGTTTCCGAAGCCCACCAGTGGCAGGTCGCGCTGCGCCAACGCGAAGCGGAACTGGCGGCCAACGTGCAGCTGACCTTCCACGACCAGAACCATCACGGGCTGGCACAACAGCTCGAACACATATTACGAAGCGGGGCCAAGGCGATCCAATGTGACGCGGCAGCTCTCTACCTGCTGGATCATGAGACGTCTCTTCTGAAACTGAGGTCAATCTGGGGACTCCCGGAAGAGCGTCTCACTGATCCGCCCCGCCCGCTCGGCACCGCATTGGCCGACCTCGAAGCCATGCTCGGACACGCTGTCGTACTCAACGAAGGCGAGTACCTGGCCGAACGCTGGAACTCGCCGGAAAACTTCCCCGCCTCCGTTTGCGTCCCGGTCGCGTCCTCGACGAGCATCCACGGTACGCTCTGGTGCTACGCCGATTCGCAAATCGATTTCGACAACGTCGCGATCAACTTGCTCGAAATCATCGCCGGACGCATCGCCATCGAACTGGAACGCAAAACCCTGCTCCGCGAAGGGCATGACGGCATGATCCTCAAGCGGCAACTGACCGATGCGGAACATTTCCTGCAAAACCAGCTCCCCCGGGCCGCGCTCCGAAAGGGCGACCCGTGGCAGATCGCCGGCGCGACGAGCCACTCGAAACCGCTCGCGGCCACCTTTTACGAATGGCAGGACATCGCGCCGGACAAGTCGGTCATTACAATCGTTTCGACGGCGGAAAAATCGCCCAGCGTCGAAGCCCAAATGCGCATGGTCATGCTGCAGACGGAAATCAAGAACCTCGGCCGCTACAGGCATTCGGTCAAACAGGTGGTGCAGGAACTGGAAGACATCGCATTTTCGCAGCAGGCGGAAAAAAAGCCCTTCGAAATGCTTTACGGGCTCCTCGACAAATCGAAATCGCAGTTGCGGCTTTCGTGCAGCGGTTCGTTCGTGTTGTTCCGCAGTCGGGCCGACGGGAGCGGTCACGGCGAACGGCCGGAAATTCAACGCATCGACGGCGATCTCGAAGACGCGAAACCGGAACTGGGAGCCTTCCGCATGTTGCGCATGGCGCCCGGCGATTGTCTCATCGCGATTCATCTCCCCGACGACTCGCACCACCGAAACGACAGGATTCTGGACGCCTTGTACTCCCGAACCTTTCTGCGGGAAAAGGTCACGCCTGTCCTGGCCGGCAGCGCCCTGCAAATTTCCGAACTGTTCGCCACGCAAACCCAGGAAGCCGTCACCGGCACAAACATTACCGTCCTGACAATCAAGAATAGTGAATAACGAATAGTGAAAAACTAATAGTTGCGCAAGCGATAATGTGTTTTTCCCCACCATTCACCATTCACCATTCACTTTTAGTTATTAGTTTTTAGTTTCCCCATGCCTCCTCACCCGGCCAAACTGCTCCTGAAGGCGACCATGCCGTATTGGCTGGGCGCTCTATTGCTGCTCGTTGCCGCGGGAATCACGTACAGCGGCTGGCATCGGGTGCGTTCCCGTGTGATGTCGGCCGAGACGTATCGCTTCTCACCCGCGTCGGTTCATGTGACCGAAACGCCGCCCTGGGTGCCCGAAACCATCGTCAATGACGTGGTCAACGATTTCAACGTCGGTCGCGCGAGGCGGGAAACGCCGATCGATCAGGACCTGCTCAAGGAACTGGCCGCCGCCTTCCGGGCCTATCACTGGGTCGAATCGGTCGATCGCGTCCGGGCTTCGTTTCCGGCGACGGTGACTCTCGACCTGACCTACCGCACGCCGATTTGCATGGTCCTGCTCCCGAACATGGCCGGCGGCTATGCCGTCGACCGTCACGGAGTGCATCTGCCGTCCGACTATTTCACCGACAACCCCGAAGTTGATGTCAGTCGATACGTCAAAGTGTTGGGCGTCGAATCCATGCCGACGGGCAACGTCGGCGAGAAGTGGGGCGATCCGGTCGTCGAACGGGCCGCCGCCTTGGCCGATCACCTGGCCCCGGACAACAGCGTTTTGCGTATCGCCTCAATCCGTCATGAACCGGTCGTCGTCAATCGGCGCACGACGCGTCACCTGTTTTACCTGGTCACGACGCGCGGCACGGAGATCGCGTGGGGCGAGATGCCACTTGAGCCGAACGACTCCAGAAAGGAACGCCTGCTCGAACTGGTTCACCAATACGGCCTGCTCGAAAAAGCCCCTCGCGACGAAAACGGCATGATCCGTTTGCGGTAGGAAAGACGGCATTTCGGGTATGGTTCCGTTTGAACCATACCGACATTACGCTGCGCTCCATTCCGGCTGTCATTTCGGCGATTCGCAGGTCGTGAGCAGGATGATGTCGTAATGTCGCATGAATCGCCGCATCCGGCCGATCTCCTTCACCGTGTCGCCGAACAACGGGCGGACGACTTTCTCAAAATCCCTGTCGTCAACGACAAGAAAGATTTGCCCTTCCTTCGCGGCACCGTCATCGGCGCGAAATAAATATTTCGGACGTTCGGCGTCCTGACGGGCGATTTCGTCTCGCAGGTGTTCGAAGAGAGCGGACGCCGGTTTCCCGGAATTCCGCCAGGATTCCAGCAGCGAAAGGTCGAGTTTTTTGATCCGTTGGCCCGAATAAAAAGTCGAACTCGGATCGCTTCCGCCGACGGCAACCAGCAACGGCGGTCTGAGGACGGCGGCTTCGGCAACCGGCCGGAAAAACTCATTGCGGCAATGCGCGTAACTTGTCACCTTGGTCAACGTGTACTGGTAAATTAACGGAATGAACAGGACGGCCAGCAGGACAAGCACCGCGTCGAGGGCTTTTCTGCCGCGTTTGCGATAAACGACCGCGGCGGTGATTCCCGCCAGCGAGAGGAAGGAACCGATCAGCAGGGCGGTCGAGCGTTCTTCGGGGAAGTACCTCGGGCCGGCGAATAACATGATGAAAAGCGTCCCAAGACCGACGACGCAAAGCGCACCGATCACCGTGGGCGTCCAGAAATTCCCCCCGAGCTCCTCATTGCGGCGCCAATGATAAAGATAGGAGCCGATCAGCAGGGCAATCGCCGGATAAGCCGGCATCACGTATTGCGGCAGTTTCGTTCCGACGAAAAGCGAGAAAAACGCGAAAAACAGGACGATCCAGCAAACGAGAAAGCGAAATACGTTGCGGGGTTCCGAACCTCGCCAAAACCTCCGGACGAGGTCGACCAGGCAGGGCAGGAAGAAAATCGACCAAGGGAAGGTGCCGAGCAGCGTCACGAACAGGTAATAGAGCGGAAAGCCCGTATGACCGCGAATCACCCCGACCGAGCGTTCGAAATTATGGACGATGAAAAACATCCGTTCCCATTCCCAATCCGTTCGATAACCGACGGCAAGGTACCACGGACCGGCGACCAGCAGGACGGCCGCGACGGCAATCAGCGGGCGCATGAACAGGCAGGTCCTGAAGAACGCGCCGAGCCAGGTAAGCGGGTTGCGGTTGACGCGCCCGGGATACGCCTTGACGAGCAAAAACAATCCGATCACCGCCGTCGTCGCGACGCAGAGCGCCGGCCCCTTCGCCAGCGTGGCGACGCCCAGGCACGCAAACATCAGCGCAACGATCCTGCGGCGCTGCGGGTACCACGGGATCAGGCGTTCGGTCAATGTTTGCGCAGGCACTTCGGTGAAACGCTCCCCGAAACCTCGCGACCCGAAAACGTAAACCGTGATCGCGGCCAGCGTCCAGCAAAGCGTGGCCATGTCGCAGGTGGTGAGCCGGGAATGCCCGCAAAACAAGAGCATGGTCGACAGGATGAACGCGGACCGCAGCGCAAGACCGGCGTCGTGAAACAGGCGTCGGGCAAGATGATAGGTCAGCAGAACCGTGGTGACGCTCCAGCACACGGTGGGAAAGCGGACGGCGAATTCCGAAACGCCGAACACGGAAAAGGAAACGAGCATCCCCCAAAAAATCAGGATCGGCTTGTCGCCCAATTCGCTCCCGTTGATCGTCGGGACGATCCATTCCCCGTTTTCGTGCATTTCCCTTGCGATCGACGCAAAATATGCCTCGTCAAAGTCCAAAAGCACGGGACTTCCAAGAAATGGCAGATACAACAGCGCGCAAAGCCCGATCAACAGGCATTGGTGCCAAACCAGGGAACGGTTCATGGCCTGATCTTTCGAGGTTAGGGTTCGTTTTGTGTACAATGATACATTTTCGTAACCATCCGAACAAGCCCCCCGAAAAGGCCTGAAAAGAAGACATCGCGTGCGTCATGCTATCGGTAAAAAACGCTTGGAATTGCTCTGGTTTTACATTGGTTTTTTTCTTATCATTCACATGATAAACTGTTCCCAGTATTTTTGTTTTGAGTTCAAAAATCGAAGTGTTTCTGAATCCGATATGCGGCACGAGGCCAGTCATGAAATTTGTCCGTTTTATATTAGGCACAATAATATGTCTTCTCGCTATTTATGGCGGATATCAGATTTACCTTCAACACTTTGGGAAGGATGAGTTTTCCGATGACTTTTTGAAGGAACTGCGGGATTCCGGCTTCGACGTCGGATCCGGCGATGGCATGGATGCCGTATCCGCGATGATGCAAAGCGATCTCGGTGAGCCGACAGCCTCCTTCGGCATGAGCGGGAGCAACACATTGCCGCCGTCGGGGTCTCCCGGCGGTGCGTCGCCTGCCGCGGTTCCTGGCGGGTTGCCGCCGTCATTGAGGAACAGTGCCGGTCGTGCGACAACCGTTGCGCCGGAACAGCAACCCCTATTCCCCGACGCCCCGACGACACCCCCTCCGGCATCGCCCCCGCCCCCCCCCTGCGACGGCCCCGACCGGTCACGAAACATCAGCGACGAAGTCGCCGCCGGACGCTCCCGTTTTTGCGAACGCAAACACGCCGGGCGTCATGTTTTTCACTCCCTCCGCAAATCAGCCTGCACAATCTTCGGCATCAACGCCGGCCCCGTCATCGGGCAATTTGACTTCCGCAACACCGGGCACGTTGCCGCCTTCGTTTGCGACAACTGCACAAACGACCTTATCGACCGACGCTGCTGTAACGCCAACGCAATCACCGCCGCAAACGCCGGCGGCATCGCAGTCGTCCGAAACCGCCGTCGCTGCCGCGGGGAGCGCCCCTTCCATCCGGACGCAATCGCAAGGAAACGCGGAATCGCCGCAAACCCAGGGACCTTCCGCCTATACGTTCGGCGTCGCCGTGCCGCCGGCGGGCGACATCGACACGACGACGCAAACGGTGCAATCGCCCGAAAACCCGTCGGTCATGCTTTCGCCGGTTCTTCCGCGCGAACGGCAACCCGCAACGCCCTGCGTTCAGGAAATGGCGGCCTACCGTCCCCCTGTCATGACGGCTGATTCGCAAGTGCGTTCGCTGCCGCCGGTCGGGAATGAGCCGACTGCGACCTCGGTCGCCCCGCCGGGCTTTGCTCCGCGCATGGGGGTGACGGCGCTCCCGCCGGTCGATGACGAACCCGACGCTCCGAACGCTTCATTGGTCGCCGCCGTGCAGAATGCGCCGCCGAACGCCGCGCCGACCGCCGCGCATCCCAACGTACCGACATTCACGCCGGGTTCCGTGCCAACCACGATTCCGCCGGATATAAATGCCAGACTTACATGGCCGCAGGAGTCGGATGCGGATCACGGGTTTGCGGTTTCCGGCGCAAATCACAAGAACGAACCCCGGGCGATGGCGGTGGAAATGCCCGCGTCCGTTCCCGCGTCAACGATGATTTCACAACAGCCGCAACCGCAAACGCTGCACGAGGCACAGCCCGCACCACCGCACGCCGCGCAACAACAGCCGCTGCAACAGGCCGCGACGGCGCCGATGGCGTCACAACCGACGATCATCCAGGCAAACGGCGTCACGCCGCTGCCGCATTCGCAAAACGCGGACATCGCACCGGAAGTGGCGGCCAAGGTGGCGAAAATCGGCGAACTTTTGGCCCAAAATCGGGTGCCCGACGCTTACGAGCAGTTGAGCCAGATGTATTTTCATGACGAAATGACGGCGGAAGAACGCCAGTACGTCGCGAAACATCTCGACCAGTTGGCCGGCGGCGTGTTGTTTTCCAGACGACACCATGTTCTTGAACCGGCATATCTCGTCAAGGACGGCGACACCGCCGAATCCATCGCGAATCAATACAAGATCACGCCCGAATTATTGAGAAAGCTCAATGGCATTCCAAACGACGGGAACGTCACCGCGGGAACGCAACTCAAAATCCTTCGCGGACCGCTCGACGCGCGGATTTATCCCGGTTATCACGAAATGGTCGTCGTCACGCGGGGAAAATACGCCTGCCGGTTCCCGATCAGCGTCGGTTCAAGCTATGCCGGCCAGGAGGGTAATTTCACCGTCCAGGAAAAGGCGCTCAATCGCGGCTATCAACTCGCGCCCGGGCTGGAAGTCATCCCCCCCGGCGACCCGGCCAACCCGCTGGGCAGCCGCTGGATCGAACTCTCGAAGGAACAGGGCACCATCGGCGTTCACGGAACGAACATGCCCGAGCAGATCGGCACGACGCGCCGGTCGGCCGGATTTTTCGGGCTCCGCGAACAGGACATCGCCGAAGTATACGATATGCTGACCGTTGGTTCCAACGTGACCATTGTGCGTTGAACTCGAAAAATACGCGTTGCCGGGGCAATGAACTTGCCCGGAAGCTCCAAAAAGGTGGCCGTCCGGGGATCGGCAACCCGGTTTCCGGAACTTTGTCCCGACGGTTCACGCTTTCTGTCACAAGAACATGACGTATTTTATAATAATACGCTCTGAGCGAGATATTATTTTTTCTGAATCCGTAAGCAAATCTGCTTTTTATTTTCAAACAATAAACAAAGTCTCTACCGCCACAGTATTTTCAGTAAAAAACGACAAAAACAAACAAAATTGGGTTATTTGCTGTGAATATAGCGAAATAAACTTTGGTTTATCGCGGACATTTTTCATAAAATTTTATTATTACATTATTGACATTAATTTATAGAAATTCTATAATGCCCGAATCGGCGTGAATTGAGTTTTTTGTAATGTTTATTAGTCGATCTGTCGGTCATTAGTATTACAGATGCTTATACTGAGAGCCAAGATGTCAATATTATAAAATATGATACTTTGGCACGCGCTTTGCAAATTAAAGTGATCAGCTTTTCGATGATTTTCATCAAAAGCTTGAATGAAAAGGGCAAGAGACAGGAAAAATCAGGATCCGTGGCTGGCGAAGAACGCTAAAACCTACCTAAACTCCACCACATCCCCCCACCTTACCACCTTCGCTCTTCCTCCTTCCCCAAAATCACAGGAAGTGTTTCGTTTCACTGTATAGGATTTATCAGCAGTTCGTATTGTTTTACAACATTTGTTTCACTTCACAATCTTAGGAGAAGTTGTATGAAAAAATTGTTCGTTTCGTTTTTTGCAGTCGCGATGGTTTTCGCGCTGGCCGTCAGTTCGTTTGCTGCCGCTGGCGATGTCACCAAAGTCGGGTCAGCAAGTGAGTCTGAGTTTGTTGGCGAATTCGCACCGAATTATGTCGTCTAAAGCTGAAACCAACGACGGATTTTTGAAAGATTTCAACAATCCTGTGTTTTTCTCAGGTAAAGAGACTGTAACTTACACGACCAAACAAGGTAAGTTCGGTGGCAAGTATTCGGTTACAGAAGGCGAAGATGGTTGGTACGCCAATTCTGAAGCCGGCAAAATCGGCTTTATCATCTACAAAGAAGGGAAAGAGCCTGTTGAAGAAGCTACTTACAGCTTCTACATGGCTGTTCATCTTGACGCCGCGGGTGGTGAAACAACCTTGGTGGCGAAAAACGCCTTTTCCGGCAGCACCGGACAAGGTTGGGGCTTCACCTACTTCTATGTGGATGGCCTCCGCAAGGGGAACTCGATTCCCTGCGACATTGTTGGCAATAAAAAAACATACGATAATGCGTCTGCTGAGATATGCCTCGAAGATGGCAAGATTGTCATCAAGATTTCAGGCATTACCTTGAAAACCGATCAAGAAGGCGCTGTTAAAGCTCATATTGACGTCAATGACATTTTCGCAGACGGCACCGGATTTCCACCCGGTCAATACGGGTTCCATACTGCTTCCGGTATCTCAGCTGTTGATGGAGTATACACGATTGTGATTCCGAGTACGACTTTTGACGTGACACAATACTAAGACTGATTTTCCGTGTTCGCCAGCAAACCGTTCGGCAACCACCTGTTGACGTGCGGTTTGGGGCACAATAATTCGGCTTTCCCTCTCACAGCGAGTGGGGAGGCCTTTTTTGTTGGGAGGGGAACAGCAGCCGGGAGCGTAACACCTGCGTCCTGGCCGGGCTCTCGTCTGTTTTTCAAAATAAGTTACTGTCAAAAAACAAAATACTCAAAAATGAAATTTAAGATTTCACGCAAAGACGCAAAGCGGACAAAGTCTACCGTAGATTTATCGCAATGAGGCTTTATTGACAATTATGGATAAATTTATAGATTTGTTGTCCGTATTCATTGGGGAATGCAGTTTACCGGTAGAGGTAACGTTCTTTTAAAGGAGGATTGCCTTCGGTACGCCAGGAATAATCAGTGCCACGGTATACATTATTTGGCATTTATGAAATCATCAGCAATCAACCAGTGTATTCAGCATATCGGGTTCATACGACGTTATGTAATACGGCGCGTTCCCGTTCCCGAGGCCGTGGAGGATATTGTTCAACAGGTCATCACCGATTTTCTTTCCAAAATCGATCAATTTGAGCTGCGCGATGACATACGACCGCTCCTGATCGGCATCGCACAAAAATGTGTTGCGACTTATTGGCGCGAACATTCCAAACGTTCGCCGGATACCTTGACGGCAATCGCCCGGCATCTTCAAAGCCTGATGAGTCAAGATGAGTTGCTCCCGCAGGAGCATGATGCGCAAATGGCTCTTTTGAAATCCTGCCTGGATTTGCTTCCGACCCATGGCCGGTCGCTCATTGACATGTATTACTTTGAAGAACAATCATCAAGCCATATCGCGGAAACGCTGCACAAGAAAAAAGATACCATCGTTCGTGCGATCCATCGATTGCGCGAAAAGTTGCGCCAGTGCATGGAAGCAAAATATCGCAGGGAGGCCCATAATTAATGGACGAAAATTTTTGCATTGAATCGCTGATCGATCAATATCTTACCGGCGAGATATCTCCGGACGAGGCGGCCCTGCTTTGGGAAGCGATTCAACATGATCCCGAGGTCGCCCGTTCCCTCATGCAACACCTGGAGTTGAGCAGCATGTTGCGGGGGCTGTGCCAATCGGAGGATTACGTCAAATCCATGCTCAAATCCGGACGGCTTGGGGACTACGCCCTGGAAGAGGTTTCATCGCCCCCGATACGTTCGAGGGAAATAAAAACGTTTTCAAGCCGGTTTCATGGCAAACGCTTCTGGGTCACGACCGCCGCGCTCGTGTTTCTTGCCGTTTGCGGCATGATGATCATCACGAACCGCTTCAGCGGTTTTCCGGACGGGACGACAGAACTTTCTTCCATCGACATGAAACCGCCCGGCAGTGAGTTGGCTTCTCCCGAAATCCTCCCCAATGCGGATGTGTCCCCCCATATCGATGTCGCCCGTGTACGGGTTTCCGCATTCGTCGAATGGGAAAAGGATACGGAAATTCGGGCCAACGAGGGGGATGTGATCGGGCCGGGCTGGATCCGCATTCGTTCCGGTACGCTCGCATTGGCTTTTACAAGCGGCGCCAACGTCGTGATTGAAGGGCCGGCCGAATTCCAGTTGATCAATCCGGACCGCGCATTTTGCGCTTACGGTCAGGTTTTCGCGGATGTTCCCAAACAGGCGATCGGTTTTCAAATTGACGTCCCGCAAACCAAGGTCATCGACCTCGGCACGGCTTTCGGCATCAAAGTCAACCCCGACGGGACGTTGGTTCACGTCATCCAGGGCGAAGTCGCGCTCCAGGACAATATTCTGCGAAGCAAACATCTGAATACGGGCGAGTCGGTCGTTGTGAAAGAGGGGGGGGAATTGAAAACCTATCTCCCGAACACTTTGGAACCTGAAATGTTGCATGGCTCTCTCTCTCCCGTCAACGTCGAATTTTGTGAACGTTGCGAAAACCAATCGAAAGCCGTCAACGCCGACCCGTCGCTCCTGGTGCATTTCGATTTTTGGGAAGCGGACCCGGAAAATCAACACGTCAATAATATGTCGTTCGCCGGAAAGGCGGACATTCCTTACGGCATGATGCAAGGTTGTCAATTGTCACGGGGACGCTGTGATACAACCAACGCGGTGGAGTTCAAGCGGATCACCGACCTGTTCACCTTCAAATTCCCGGGAAAATATGACGCCATGACGATGGCCACCTGGATTCGCGTTGAAAACATCAATCAAACGTACAATGCGATTTTCACGACCGAAGGATTTCGAACCGGCGAAATTCACTGGCATTTGCTTTACAACGGGGCGCTCGAATTGGGGATTAATACGGATGATACGAAACCGTGTCTCCAGCTTTTGACGCAGCCCGTGTTGCTGCCCTGGAAAGGTCACTGGGTTCATCTGGCGTTCACCGTCGACCGCTCCAGTCACGAAGCGTCGATTTACATGAACGGCGAACGGATTTTGCACGATCAAAACCTTGAGATGCCGGTTCCATTCACGTTCAACAACGGAATCCTCGGTAACTGGACGTTTGATTCCGTTTCTTGGACGCCCGTTCATCAGGTGCGGCAATTGACGGCCAAAATGGATGATTTCATGATTTTCAACCGGGCGTTTTCCCCGGAGGAAATCCGTGAGTTGTACGAGGCCAATTACGCGTCATCCGCCAATGAATGAATAATTATCGAAGAAACGTTTCCTGTTAATCATAATTTTGTAGAAAGGTCATTATGAAAAACACAACAAATGAAAGAGTGAGGAACAAATTGAAAGCTTTCACTCTCGTCGAACTTTTGGTCGTGATCGCCATTATTGGAATATTGATCGCGCTCTTGCTCCCCGCGGTGCAGGCGGCGCGTGAGGCGGCCCGCAGGATGCAGTGCTCCAACAATCTCAAGCAGATGGGACTCGCCCTGCACACCTATGCAGACGCACACAAGGTCTTCCCGGGATGCGGATTCAAGCGTTCGAAAAGTCAAGGCAGCAATAGCACACGCTCTTCATGGATGATCTGCATTTTGCCGTACATTGAACAGAACGCGCTGCACGAAATGTATTACCTTCCCTCCACATCCTCTACGCCGAACGGCATTCTCAGCAATGGGACGGCCGGCGTGCAAAACGACCCGGATCCGGCCAAAGCCGCAAGATATACGTTTTTGCGAACAGTGCTTTCCGCTTATTGTTGTCCCAGTGACGGTGGCGCGGGACAAATCATGATGGGGAGTGATGCCGACGGTCCGGCGCCTTGGGGAACCGTTGCCTGTGAAATCACGACCTCTTCCTATAAATGCGTTTCAGGAAAATCCAATGGAACAAACACGTCCAATGACAATGAAGGGGACTTCAACTGGGATCAGTCGTTATTCAAAACCGACAAATTAAGATCGTCATGGCGGGGAATGATGCATGGCGTCGGCGACCCCACGGATGGCGGCAAGTCTCAAACTTGCGAATCATTCGGATCCATCACCGATGGAACATCCAACACCGTCGCCATTGCCGAGCTTGGTTTTCCCATGGATTACAACACTTATGCCGGCAGCTCGGACCCGGATGAAAAATTCATGCGTGCCGCTTCGGTTTGGTCCCAGGCCTGGCGCGGCGGTTATAACGGAGGCATGGCTTATCCGGTTCCGGAAACCATCCGTGTCAGCAAAGGATTGAAAAAGTGCCATGAAGCCGCGCAAGTGTTCGGAGCGGATCGTGACATGTGTTTCAATGGCTTCGGTTCATTCCACACCGGCGGCATGAATTTTGCCCGTGGCGACGGTTCCGGCGGCTTCCTTTCGGAAACCATCGACATGCTCGTTTGGCAGGCGGGCGCATCCATTGCCGAAGGCGAATCCCAGGCGATTCCTTAATTCGGTTCATTTGGTTTTATCGACAGTCGTTCTTGATGATGATTCAAAGGGAACGACTGTTGTTTTTTCATTGAAAGGACAATATTATGAATCGAAATCGGGGCCTGTTCGGAATTTGTTTGATAATTTCGTTGATTTTGCCTGTTGTCGGCTGCGCTAAAAAAATTCCCATCGTACCCGTGTCGGGAAAAGTCACGGTCGGCGGAAACCCCGCTCCCGACTGTACTATTCTTTTCACGACGATCACTGGTACCGGGGGAGAATCCATCGGCGCAAGGGCCGTTACGGACGCCGATGGAAATTACACGTTAATGACATCCGAGGATAACCCACGGAAGGGGGCCGGTGCGGGAAATAACCGAGTGATTCTCAAATGGATCGATAAAGACTACCCCTTTAATTATGGAGACCCGTCAAAAACGCCGCCGCCAAAAAGGAAGGCGGCTCCTTATCACCTTCCCCCCAAGGCGGCATCCGGTGAGCTGACATTCACGGTTCCAGCGGGAGGGACGACGGAAGCGAATTTTGATTTTTAGCCCATTGATATTTTGCATCAATCATGCCGACGCTGATGAAAAAACCGACCCTTGTGTTGATATCGGGACTACTGTTTCTTTTTCTGATTTCCTTGTCCCTCCAGGCGGAGCAACCGGAAGGGAAACCGAAAAATATCATTCTCATGATCGGCGACGGGATGGGATTCAACCAGCATATCGCCGGCGCCTATTGGCGTTGCGGTCAACTGGGAAAGCAATCCTATGAGCAGTTCCCGTTTCATTGCGGCGTCACCACGTTTTGTGCGAGATCGACGGCATCGGTTCCGCCATGCTATCCGGGATACGAACCGGAGGTTTTCTGGATCGGACTCGAAGGGGCGAATCTTCCCACCGAACTGACCCAAACGACCGATTCCACCGCTGCGGCGACGGCCATCTACACCGGTTCCAAAACGCTGATCGATCGTCTCAATATCGATCCGTCGGGAAATCGGCTGGAAACCGCCGGGACAGTGGCGCATCGTCAAGGCAAGTCGATTGGCGTCGTTACGACGGTTCAGACTTATGACGCCACTCCGGGATGCATGGCCGCGCACAACATCGACCGCTATCACGAAGAGGAGATCCTTCGTGAAATGGTCTACGATTCCGGTTTGCAGGTCATTATCGGCAGCGGCCATCCCGAGCGCGGCAGGGAGACCGCGAAATTCGACGGCGAAAAGATCGAACAACGCGAAAAATTCGATTACGGCGACGTGGGTGGTGAAAAACTCTGGGGCGAGATGCTCGCCGGTGAAGCCAACGGGTTCATGCTTGTTGAAACGACGGAGGACTTCCAACGGGTGGCCGATGCCAAAGTGAACGTTCCGCAAAAAATCATCGGCTTTCCCAACGTCGCGCAACCGATCGCTCCGGTCGACGGTATGCCGGACGGCGATGATTCCGAGGAGGTGAAAAAAGTTGCCGGCGATGTTCTGGGAAATCAGTCTCCCGAAAAAATTCCGACTCTTTCATTGATGTCTTTGACGGCGCTCAACGTCCTCAATCAAAATGAAAACGGGTTTTTCGTCATGATTGAAGGGGGGGCCATTGATTGGGCCTGCCACGCACGAAGTCCGGAACGGGTTGTCATGGAACAGACCGCATTTGCCAAGGCGGTTGATGCCGTCTGCGGTTGGGTCGAGCAAAATAGTTCGTGGGATGAAACCGTCCTGATTGTGACTTCAGATCATGAAACGTCACAACTCTGGGGCGAAGGAACCTATCGCGACAAAAACAAGGATAATAAATTCGAAACGCTCAATGACGTTTTTCTCGGTTTCCAACCGGTTCAAAACAACGGTAAGGGCAAAATTCCCGGAATGCAGTTCGGGTTTACCAATCACACGAATTCCCTTGTCCCGCTCTGGGCGAAAGGCCCCAACGTCAGAAAATTTGAAAAATATTATCGCGGAGCTGACGAGAAAGCCGGCAAATTCTGGAATTTTTCCGGCAACTACATTGACAACACGGATATCGCGAGATTTATTATCAATGATTGTCTTTAAGCTCGCCTCGTTACGGTAAGCCGTTGCAGACGCACCATCACCGCGACGGCAAGACGACAAAAAGAGGAGACATGCGAAATCTCCCCTCTCGTCAATATCGCCAAAATGAAATTTTCGGGTCAGGGTGTTGAAGAACCCCGCAGACGGTGGAGCACTTCGCCGGCGTGATCGACGACGAGGATGCCTTCGTCTTCTCGGTTGCGGAAGGAATCGACGTCCAGCGTCTGCCAGTCGCGGTAGTTGAGCGCGATCTTTTCGGTCAGTTCGCGCGATATGCCGGTGGCCAAAGTCACGGTGATGCGCGGCTTCTCGACGCCGTTTTCATAAGTACCGAGCCCGCGCACGTGCGTCGAGTGGGCCAGCACGCCGCCGGGGATGTGCGAAAATTTGTCCCACTGCCCGCGAAAATAATCGCGCACGTGATAGCCGACCTTCTCAATGTTTTCACCGTGCGTCAATGAAATTTCCTTGACGTGCGGGGCGTAAATGACCAGTTCGCCGCCTTCGGCCACGACCGGCTCCAGCTTGTACATGACCTTGCCGGCGGTCCAAAGTTCGTCGTACATTTCCGGCGCGAGGCCGATGACCAGTTTGTAGGGTTTGTCTTTATAGACGATGTGGCACTTGTCCGAAAGATCGGCGGCCTTCGACCAGGCTTCCAGCGCATCGCCGACGAACAGCCCGACGAGCGTTCCCTCGTTGACGACCATATTGATGTTGAACACCGGTCGCGGCAGAAGTTTGGCCGCTTCGTTGATGACGCGCCGCACGGGCGTGTCCTTTTTGCCGATGACGTCGAAACAGGTGATGACGGCCCCGAGCCAGTGGAAGAAATTGATGAATTCGAAATTGCTGATGCCGGGGAAGAAATACTTCAGTCCGCCTGAAACGCCGACGACTTCGTGCGGGTAGGTCGGACCCATGATCAGGTTGACGTCGTAATCTTCGACCATGCGGTTGACGCCGATTTCGACGTCTTCGCGCATCAGTCCGCCGGTCGCTTCGGCGATCGTCGCGGCGGAAAGCGTGCCCAGTTTGCGGAATGTGTCCGGCTTTTCCCAGTGGTGGTTGAAGATGCCGACGTTCGCGAAAGTCGTTTCGCGTTCTTCGGGCGTGAGTCCGAGCATTTTGTTGACGGCCTCGTCGGACATCGGCTGGTGCGTCCCCAGCGCGATGAGGAAATCGAGTTTCGCCGCTTTGGGCCCGAGCGTTTCGACCAGTTTGCGGAACATCATCGGCAGCGGGCATGTTCGCGTGCTGTCCGGGATGAGCACGAGCACCTTTTTGCCGACCCAGTCCGCGCCGCCGAACCCCGCAGCCAGAATGTCACGCACTTCCGATTCCGAAACCGGTTGCCCCGGCCGTTTGCATTCCGATAAAATCATGGTGATGTGTCCTGTTGTGTCATCCTGGAACAAGGTAGGGCGGTCACGCCGTGACCGCCGTTGGAGTGCGCGTTTATTCCAATACAACCGCTCCATGACTGTCGCGGCTCTGAGTTTTTATCCACAGATTACGCAGATGACACAGATTTTTTTGGAAATGCATCTGTGAAATTCTGTGTCATCTGTGGATAAAAAAGAATCGTCAAAAAACCGGGGTTTCAACCGCAATTATTTATACGGAAACAGCGGGCCGGCGTAGATCGCGGCGCTGCCGAGTTGTTCCTCAATGCGGAGCAGCTGGTTGTACTTGGCCATGCGGTCGGAGCGGCTGGCCGAGCCGGTTTTGATCTGTCCCGTGTTGAGCGCGACGGCGAGATCGGCGATCGTCGAATCTTCCGTTTCGCCGCTGCGGTGGCTCGAAATCGAGGTGTAACCGTTGCGGGCGGCCAGTTGAATCGCTTCGATCGTTTCGGTCAGCGAGCCGATCTGGTTGACCTTGATCAAAATGCTGTTGGCGATCTTTTCGTTGATCCCCTTCTGCAGGCGTTTCGTGTTCGTCACGAAGAGGTCGTCGCCGACGAGCTGCGTTTTTTTGCCGAGTTTTTCGGTGAGCAGTTTCCAGCCGTCCCAGTCGTCTTCGGCGCAACCGTCTTCAATCGAGACGATCGGGTATTTGGCGACCCAGCCGGCGAGCACGTCGACCATTTCGGCCGAGGTGATTTCCTTGCCGTCGAGCGTGTAACGCTTCTTGTCGGCGTTGTAGAATTCGGTGCTGGCCGCGTCCATCGCGATGTAAACCTGTTCGCCGAGCTTATAACCGGCGGCCCCGACCGCTTCCACGATCGCTTCCAGCGCGGCTTCGTTGCGTTGCAGATCGGGCGCGAAACCGCCTTCGTCGCCGACGTTGGTCGAAAAGCCCTTCTTCTTGAGCACGTTCTTCAGGTTGTGGAACACTTCGCAACCGCAGCGGATGGCGTCGGTGAAGGTTTCGAACCCGAGCGGCATGATCATGAATTCCTGGACGTCGACCTTGTTGTCGGCGTGCATTCCGCCGTTGATGATGTTCATCATCGGGGCCGGGACCGTCCGGGCGGCGATTCCGCCCATGTAACGGTAAAGCGGCAGGTCACACATATCGGCGGCGGCCTTGGCCACGGCCATCGAAACGCCGAGAATCGCGTTGGCGCCCAGTTTGCCCTTGTTTTCCGTGCCGTCGATTTCGATCATGCGGTAGTCGATGCCGGTTTGGTCGAGCGCATCCATCCCGCAAATTTCGTCGGCGATTTTGTCGTTGACGTTTTCAACCGCCTTGAGGACGCCCTTGCCCAGAAATTTCGCCTTGTCGCCGTCACGAAGTTCGAGGGCTTCGTGAACGCCGGTGCTCGCGCCGCTCGGAACGGCGGCACGACCGAAGGCGCCGCAACCCAGACGAACATCGACCTCGACGGTCGGATTGCCACGGCTGTCAAGAATCTGACGACCACGAATGTCAACAATTGTACTTCCCATGCTATTTTCCCTTTCGTGAAAGTGACTTC
>JAVBQX010000104.1:0-4884 GCA_031548645.1 Thermoguttaceae bacterium | reverse complement strand
GCGATGCGCGGCGAAGGGGCCTTCCTGGTCGATAAAAACGGCGACCGCTTCATGCAGGATTACGACCCCCGCGGCGAACTGGCCCCGCGCGACGTGGTCAGCAATTCGATCGTGGCCCAGATGCAGAAAACGAACCACCCGAACGTGTTCCTCGATTTTTCGCACAAGGACCCGGAATGGGTGCGTGCGCGATTTCCCGGCATCGCCGAAACCTGCCGCAAGTTCGGCATTGACATCGGCACGGACAAAATCCCCGTGCGGCCCGGTGTGCATTACGCGATGGGTGGCGTCACGGTCGATATCGACGGGCGGACGACGCTGCCCCGGCTTTGGGCCGCCGGCGAGGTTTCCTGCACCGGCCTGCACGGGGCGAACCGACTCGCGTCGAACAGCCTGCTCGAAGCGATGGTTTTCGGCGAATCGGCCGGACGGCTTGCCTCGCAGGAAGCGATGGCACAGAAGAATGATTATCACGTCGAGCCGATCGAAAACAAACCGCTGCCCGTCACCGGCGAAACCATCGACGTGACCGACATGCGGAACGCCCTCAAATCGCTCATGTGGCGCCAGGCGGGCGTCGTTCGCGACGGCGCACAACTCACCGAGGCGCTCATCGACATCGAACGCTGGTCCTATTACGTCTTCGGCGTGCAATTCACGTCGAATTCCGGCTGGGAATTGCAGAACATGCTGACCGTCGCCCGGCTGATCGTCAGCGGCGCGATTGCACGGCAGGAATCCCGCGGCTCGCACCAGCGAAAGGACCACCCCGGCATGTCGCCCGAAGGCGGCAAAACGCATTACAAGTGGTCGAAATAGCCGAAAAATGCGGATTTTCGGCGAAATTGGATTGTGTGATGACGTCGTTCAATCGACGGGGTCGAAATCGCCCTTGCCCACGCCGCAGACGGGACAGACCCAATCTTCGGGAATGTCTTCAAAGGCCGTGCCGGGCGCGATGCCGCCGTCGGGATCGCCCTGGGTCGGATCATAAACGTAATTGCAGACGGTGCAGACGTATTTTTTCATGGAAATCTCCGTAATGATGCGTTGAACGGTCGGAAAAAATGACATGCCGGATTATAGCATGTATCGCGAGTAAATGCGATGTGGGAAAAATTTTCCTGCAAACCGATCCGTCAGGAAAAAATCATCTCAAGCAGCAGGTCTTTCGACAGTTCCGGAAAAACGCGGTGAATTTCGCTTTCCGTGAGAGCGTTTTCGATCGTCCCACGGTCGAACGGCAGACCGATGATATGCCCGACCAGCGTTTGGGGATCGTCCGCCGAAAAGAAATCGCCGTAAAACGCGCAGGAAACAACTCGGCCTTCCCGGACTTCGAGCCGGAAGTCGAGCGTCCCCCACGAAAATTTGCGCAGGCCCGTGTGCGTCCAAAACGGCGGCGAATGCCCGTAGTTCCAGTCCCAGGAGCGGTATTTTTCGTCGCGGAGTTTGAGAATCGCCCGTCGTTCGGCATCGTCAAGCGTGTCGGGACGAATGTCGTATTCCGCGATCACGTTTTTTGCGAGCAAATCGCGAAACGCCGCGATGTCGATTTTTTTCGGCAAATGCTCGCACACGTTCGTCACGCGGGCGCGAATCGAAGCGACCGCGCGGGAAACGTATTTTTCCGGGGCGTAGTTGAGGGCTTTCGAAAGGTTTTCGAGATTCGAATCGTACAGGATCGTCCCGTGATGCAGCAGCCGCCCGTTGCGACGGTACTGCGCGTTGCCGGAGATTTTCCGCCCCGCGACGGCGATGTCGTTCCGTCCGCTGTTTTCGGCCTCGACGCCGAGTTGCGCCAGCGTGCGGATGACCGGTCGCGTGAAACGCTCGAAATGAAATCCGCTTTCGCGATCATCGACCAGGAAGGAAAAATTGAGATTGCCAAGGTCGTGATAGACGGTTCCGCCGCCGGAATTCCGCCGCACGACATGCACCCCGGCGGCCTCGACGTACGCGCGGTTGATCTCGTCGTGCGTGTTCTGGTGTCGCCCGATGACGACGGTCGGCTCGTTTTGCCAAAGCAGGAACACGTCGCATGCCGGCCTCCGGTGCAAGTGCAGAAATTCTTCCAATGCGAGATTGTAGGCCGGGTCGTTCGAAAAATTCTCTATGAGGATCATGCCATGAATTATCGCGCCCTTGCCACGAAATACAAGGCGGTACGCGAATCAGGGCATGCGGCGAAAGCACAAATGACTCTGCACGGCGGGGTGAAAACAGGATCAATTAAAAAGCCGTGTTAAAAATCACTGAGCGAGGAAATGTAGGTTTGGCAATGAGGACAAATGTGATAGCCTGTATCAATTTCACGGTCGCAGGAGGGACACAACTTGATGTTTGACGGAAGTTGTGCTGTCTTTGTAGGGAAACCCGCCATCGCCGCAAACTCGTCCAAGTCGTCGGAGATGTCACTCTTTTTCTGTGACGGCGAACCAAGGATGCCCATGATGGCCGTCTCTGACAGGTAGCCGGTTCGAGGGATGGGGATGGAAACCATCGCCCTGCATACCGGACACCTCCCCGTCTTGCCGGCGTTATCGTCGTTCGCGACCAGGCGATGCCCTTTGGGGCAGAGAACTGTAATCGACATTGTTTACCTCCTTCCAGGAGTTCCCGGAACAATCGGTACAACGAAAAATGTAATAACAAGGATTATGGCGGATAATATCTAATTGAAGCAAAACAATTGGCCAAAAAAAATAAAACTGTGGTATAAAATATTAAATAAAAACTGTTGATCCAAATATTCCAGCGTTTGTTGTGAAAAAATGAGGATATTCAGGCTTATTATAACTTACTTGAATTCATATCATACATTATTTTTATTGCGATTAAAAGAGTCAAACAACAAAAAAAGCAATCTTTTTTATATAGGAGAAATTTCGAAAAATAACTTTTTTTGCTCACACCCGCATTCTATGTATTTTTCGCAGATTGCCATATCTCTGCAATGCGATTGCTTCTCCGAAGCCATGATTCTTGCAGGACTTTAGCTGCCATGATAAAATGACACCAGAATGTCTGCCGCGGCAGAGCCAGCCGAAACCATCCCGTAACGGAGCAAATCATGACATCGCAAATTCTTGACGGCAAATCGCTTGCCGAGCAAATTCGGGCGGAACTCAAAGAACAGACGGCCAGTTTTGTTACGGAAACCGGCGTGACGCCGTGTTTGGCCGTGATATTGGTCGGAAACAATTCCGCCAGTGAGGTTTACGTGCGAAACAAGCAGCTCGCCTGCGAAAAAGTCGGCGTCAAAAGCGAAATGTTCCGCTTGTCGGAAGACACGCCCGAGGCGGAATTGCTGGCACTGATCGCTCGACTCAACGCCGATGACGCGGTGCATGGCATTCTGGTGCAACTCCCGCTGCCGAAACAGATTAACGAACAAAAAGTGCTCGACGCGGTCAATCCGCTGAAAGACGTTGACGCGTTTCACAGCGACAATGTCGGACGGATTTCACAGGGACGCCCAAGATTTTTACCCTGTACGCCCTATGGAATACAGGAATTGATGTCGCGAAACCGGATTGAAACCGCCGGTCGACATGCGGTCATCATAGGCCGAAGCAATATCGTCGGCAAACCGATGGCCCTGCTGCTCGTGCAAAAAGGGAAAGGCGGTGACGCCACCGTGACCGTGTGCCACAGCCGAACGCCGGACATTCCCGCCATCACGCGGCAGGCGGACATTCTGATCGTCGCGATCGGCCAGGCAAAATTCGTCACCGCCGACATGGTCAAACCGGGCGCGACGGTCATCGACGTCGGCATGAATCGTACCGAAGAAGGTCTCGTCGGCGATGTCGATTTTCACTCCGTGAAGGAAGTCGCCGGCGCGATTACGCCCGTACCCGGCGGGGTCGGGCCGCTGACCGTTACGATGCTGCTGCTCAATACCCTGACCGCGGCCAGGCTGTTTGTCGGCGGCAAAAATTGAGGAAACCGGGTTCGGCGTTTCCAGACATTGCTTCACTCCGCCTTTTTATCGAGCGCCAGCATCTTCCGCAGGGTTTCGCCGTCGGTGGTGTCTGGCAAAAAATCGACCGCCCCGTTGCCGAGAGCGATGTTGACACCCTTGATGTGATAGCTGCTGATGCCCATGGCGTCGACGTTGATTCCCTTGCAGGCGGTTTCAAAGGAAATCTCCCGCGACGGGTCCATCCAGTTGACCGGCATCCGTCGTTCCACCAGGAAAATGGTGTTGCTCAACGATTTCACATCGGCCATTGATATCGTTCGCGATCCGAAAAACGCCGCTTCCCTGCCGTCGATGACCGAATAGAAACTGCCCGCCGGCGCAGGAACGGCGGGGGCTTCGCGAAGTTCGCCGGCACTGGGACATCGGAAATCGGAAGGGGCCTTCGAATGAAACTGGCTGTTATGCTCGCTGTCCCAGGGTTCGTCCAACCGGATTTGCTCGTACAGCGCGGTTTGCTCAATGTAGGGCAGGATCAAAACACGCCAACTGTGCAGCGGCTTGCCGTCTTCGTCCACGGTGTATGCGGGCGGGAAGCAACCGTATGCGTCCAAATAATTGTGCATGCCGAGCATGATTTGTTTCATGTTATTCGTGCATTGCATGCGTCTCGCCGCTTCACGAGCGGAAGGGACCGACGGCAACAACAGGGCGACCAAAATGCCGATGACAGCGATGACGACAAGAAGTTCAATAATCGTGAAATGGCGACGGCGTTTCGGTTTCCCTTCCGCTTTTACCTCCTGTAACTCTCCGGGTTTTTTGGCCGCGTCCATCACCGACCAGAAAATCGCCAGAAGAAACAGGAGATAGAGCCCACCGAAGGTAAAAATGTGCAAAAGGTGAATCCGCAGCGGCTGGTAGGAAAAGCGGTCCATGAAGAGCAGGCTCACAATGAC
>JAVBQX010000309.1:0-3582 GCA_031548645.1 Thermoguttaceae bacterium | reverse complement strand
GCCGGGGAAAGTGTGATTGTCGTTGAATGAAAAAACTTCGCCGCGCATAAATATTTTCTCCCCCCTTTCGACGGGAAATAAATATTCCGCTATAATTTCGAGTGGCCGCAAATCGTCTTTTGTAGCGGCAGGGATGCGTACATTGTGCCAGCGGCCTGTTGGTTTCACCGTTCGCGCTTATTTGAAAAAGAAAGCAAAATTCCATGTCCCAGTCCGTCGAGCGTTACCCCCACCTGAAGCAAAACGATCCTGAAATTTACGACCTGATTCAAAAACAAACCGCCTACGAAGCCTCGACGCTGAAAATGATTGCGTCTGAAAGCTTTGCGTCGTACAGCGTCATGGAAGCCTGCGGCTCGACCCTGACGAATAAATATTGCGAAGGTTACCCCGGCGCCCGCTATTACGAGGGGTACGAATACGTCGACGTCATCGAAAATCTCGCCATCGAACGCGGCAAAAAGCTGTTCGGGGCCGAACACGCCAACGTGCAGCCCTACAGCGGTTCGCCGGCCAATCAGGCGGTGTACCGCGCCATTTTGCAGCCGGGCGACAAAATCATGGGCATGCCCGTCCCGGAAGGCGGCCACCTGACGCACGGTTGGAAAGTCAACTTTTCCGGTCGGGATTATGTGCAGGTGCCCTACGGCCCGAACCCGGAAACCGGCCGCTTCGACATGACGCAAATTCGCGAGATCGCGAAACGCGAACGCCCGAAAATGATCTGGGTCGGCGCCACGGCCTATCCGCACACGATCGAATACGCCCAATTCGCGGAAATCGCCAACGAAATCGAAGCCTATCTTGTGGCCGACATCGCGCACATCAACGCGATCATCATCGCTGGCGAACACCCCGATCCGGTGCCCTACTGCGACATCGTCAGCAGCACAAGCCACAAAATGTTGCGCGGCCCGCGAGCGGGATTTTTGCTCTCGAAGATCGAAGACCGCTACCACGCGAAATATCACCCGGAAAGCAAGCTGAATCTTGCCAAGCGGGTCGACCGGGCGGTGTTCCCCGGCCTGCAGGGCGGACCGCACATGCACGCCATCGCCGCGATGGCCGTCGCGTTCAAGGACGCCATGACGCCCGAATTCAAGGAATACGGCAGGCAAATCGTCAAAAACGCCCGTGCCCTTGCCGCCGGTTTGCTGGCCCGCGGTTATGACCTGGCCGGCGGCGGAACGGACACGCACTTGTTGATTCTCGACTTCCGCAAAAAGGATTTTACCGGCAAGGACGCGGCCCAGGCCCTGGCCAAGGCGGGCATCATCGCCAACTTCAACATGGTGCCCGGCGATCATCGCAGCCCCTTCGTCACCAGCGGTGTGCGGCTCGGCACCCCGTCGCTGACCAGCATGGGCATGAAGGAAGCCGAAATGGAACTCGTCGCCGGATGGATCGACCGCGTGTGCCAAAACATCGAAAAAATCGACGATGCCGCCCCGACCATTCGCGGCGAAATCGCCGACTTGTGTAAAAAATTCGTTATTCCGGGAATTACGCAATAATAACAATTTAGCCGCCGAACGTAGTTCGGCGCGTGAAGGTGCTTATGTACACGACCAATGAAAGGTGATTTCGATGCGTTTCCGTTGTCACAATGTCGAGCTTGGTTGGATGGACATTGAAGTGCAAACACCCGACACGTCATACGAATTGTCTGTTTCCCACATATTAGCCGATTGTGTTGTCGGTTTACTCCAAGCCGCCATTCTTCTCCACAAAGGACATGATATTGTTCAAGTCATGTTTTTTGGGGAACCGACAACCGACACATGGCACATCATCCGTGACTGCGAAACACTACTTGTCAAACACTATTGGCATCACGATACATTAATCGGTCATCGCGCAACGATTATTAATTTGCCTGTCCCTGAAAGCGATTTGGGAGAATTGAAAGATGAAACAACGGTCACCTTCTCGGATTTCACCAATGAAGTGATTCGATTTGTCAGCAAAATTTCTGAAATCATTGACCGGGGGAAATATGAATCATGGGAAGGATGGCGAAATCCTTTTCCGGCAGAAGAATATGAACAACTGAAAGAATTGAGGCGTACATATCGCGCGAACCATTAATACGCCAATCCGCCGTGACCGCCCAACCAATCGCGCCGAACTGCGTTCGGCGGCTAAATTCGTGGTGATAACAAACATTACAATAAAGGACGCAAAATGGTCAGTGACGCTGTAAAAAACTGGGGGCCGGTTCCGGCGGCTTGGACTCGCCGTCATTTGCTCGGACTGGAAGAGCTTTCGGCGGCGGAAATCACGCTGATGCTCGACCAGGCGGAGCGTTTTCGCGAAGTCTTGATGAGCGGCGACCGGAAAATTCCGCTCTTGAACGGCAAGACCTGCGTCAACCTGTTCTTCGAGAATTCGACGCGGACGCGGACCAGCTTCGGGCTCGCCGCGCGACGGCTCGGGGCCGACGTGGTCGAATTTTCCGCCGCGACGAGCAGCCTTTCCAAGGGCGAAACGATCATCGACACGGCGAAAAATCTCGAAGCGATGCAAATCGACGGCATCATCGTCCGGCACGATTGCCCCGGCACGCCGAAATTTCTGGCCGAAAACATCCGCAGCGTCGTCATCAACGCGGGGGACGGCACGCACGAGCACCCGACGCAGGGCCTGATCGACATTCTCACGATCCGCCGGCGCTTCGGTTCGATCAAGGGACTGACCGTCGCACTGGTCGGTGACATCGCGCACAGCCGCACCGCCCGTTCAAACATCTGGGGACTCAAAAAACTCGGGGCCAACGTCATCGTGTGCGGCCCTTCGACGCTCGTCTCGAAACACTGGGAGGATTTCGGCGTCGAATGCTGCTACAGTCTCGACGGCATCCTCCACCGCGTCGACGTGTTCAACCTGCTGCGAATCCAGTTCGAACGGCAGGTCGTCAGGCCCTTCCCCTCGATCGCGGAATACGCCCATCTTTACGGGATGAACGGCGACCGGATGCGCCGCACGAAAAAAGACGTGCTCATCATTGCGCCCGGTCCGATCAACCGCGGCGTCGAAATCACGCCCGAAGTGGCCGACGGTCCGCACTCCGCGATCCTCGACCAGGTGACCAACGGCGTCGCCGTCCGCATGGTCGCCCTCTGGCTCACGCTCGGGCGATGAAAAGAATCGCCATGTCAAACTATCACATTGAGGAAAGTGAAAACCGACTTCAAATTTATTGGCGATGCTTTGTCGGCAGACTGAGATTGCCGATTATTCTCATGATCGTATTGGCTCTTCTCCTCGGTTGTTGCTGGCTTGTTCCCTGTATGATGACGTTGCATAAAGCAATTCAAAATCCGAACCCCGGCATGATACTGCTTGCGCTGGTCAGCTTCGCGGTTTGCGGGACATTGACCTTTGCGTGCGTTTTTTTGCTGTGCTACAAGGAATCCCTTGTGTTGGACCGCGACGGTTTGATTGTATCACTTCCAGCAATGCCGTATTGATTTATTGGCCATTTCTCCCGATATGAGTCTTGTGTTTTTTCCATTACCCGAAACTCGTATCATTCTGGAGGTGTCATGTCGTCGTCCGTTTCCCAGTCTCACCCATCGTCGC
>JAVBQX010000253.1:0-4503 GCA_031548645.1 Thermoguttaceae bacterium | reverse complement strand
GATCATCGTGCACGAGTTCGGGCATTTTATCGTCGCCCGGATGTGCGGGGTGCGCTGCGACAAGTTTTACATCTGGTTCGACATTTACGGCTGGAAAATCTTCAAGTTCAAATGGGGCGACACCGAATACGGTCTCGGCGTGCTGCCGCTGGGCGGATACGTCAAAATGCTGGGCCAGGAAGACAGCCCCGGCGCGATCAAGGCGGAAATCGAACGCGCGAAACTCGCTACGGCAGGGGCGGGGGACGAGGGATCAGGGACGGGGGATTCCGACGCCAGCCCCTCGTCCCCAACCCCTGTCCCCTCACCGGAACAAATCGCGCAAATGGAGCAGTCGCTGTACGCGAAAGACAGCTACCTGGCCAAAAGCGTGCCGCAACGCATGGCGATCATCGTCGCCGGCGTGGTGATGAACGTGATTTTCGCGTTTTTCTGCGGCGTCGGGGCGTACATGTTCGGGGTCAAGGAAATGCCCAGCGTGATCGGTGGAACCGTGCCCGGCACTTCCGCATGGGAGGCGGGGCTTCTTCCCGGCGACAACATCATCGCCATTGACGGAAAGCCGATCAGGTATTTCGGGGACATCAACACCGCGATTCTCGGCTCGCACGCCGAAACGTTGCAGGTCGAAGTGCAACGCCCCGGCGAAGAAAAACCGATCGCCGTTTCGCTCACGCCGGTCATGCAAAAACGCGCGCTTTCGGCGACGGTCGGGATCATCAATTCCAATTCGCTGAAACTGCCGGAAAAAAATTTCTATTCGCCGTTCGCTCCGAAAAACGGCGAAGTCAACCAACTGCGTGGACAGGAAACGCTTGTTGCGCTGAACGGTGAAAAGATTTCGACCATTGAACAGTTGCATCAACTGGAAGCCCGGTGGTCCGACAAGCCGCTTACCTATACGTTCGAGCAAAAGGAGAAAAGCGGCGAGAGCAAAACGGTTGACGTGACGTTGTCGCCGGTGCCGATGCGCGTGTTGCCCTTCAAATTTGCCATCGGGGCGATCACGGCACTTCGTGAACAGGGAAAACAGGCCGGATTTGAGGTTGGCGATGTGTTGCAGAGTGTGAATGGCGAAATGCCCGACCCGCTTTATCTCCCCTACTGGATCAACGCGAAAATCGCCGCCGGGACGACTTCGTTCGACGTCAAACTGCTCCGCGACGGGAAAGAGGTGACGCTGACCGTTCCCGCGGTGCCGCACGAACAGGAAACAATGTTTTATTCCGAAGAACTGAACGCGAATGTTTCCCTTCCCGCGTTCGGCATCGCCTATACGGTGCCTTCGGAAGTCGCCGCGTATGTTGGTGATACCCCTGAACGGACGGAAGCCTTTGGAAAACAGCAAGATCGGTGGATCAAGAGCGTCACGTTTTTGGGTGACATCCCCGAAATACTGAAAAAGGAAAAAATCGGCAAAGAAACCGACACGGGACTTGTCATTGAAAACGAAGAGGGACTCGCGGCGTTTCCGTTTTTGATTCAGATGTTGGCACAGTATTACCCAGCGGGAACGGAGATCAATCTGACCTTGGACTATCCTCCCGTTCCGAAAGGTCAAATCGTCGCCCGAAGCCTTGCCGTTCATCAATTTCACCCGTCGCCGCTGACTATCACCGATTCGAAAGAGTGGTTTAACGATTCACGGGGATTGCGGTTCCTGCCGCTGCAAGTGGAAAAGAAAGCGAATAACTTCGGCGAAGCGGTCCGGCTTGGCGCCACGGAAACGAAAAAATGGCTTCTCATGGTTTACGATTTCATCCGCAACATGACCGTTGGCCAGGCGACGGGAACGAGCCGTATTTCCGCCAAGGGAATGGGCGGCCCGATTTCCATCGTCACCATCGCGTACAAATTCGCGTCAAACGGCATGGGACCGTTTTTGATCCTCCTCTGCATGTTGGGGGCCAACCTTGCGGTGCTCAACATTTTGCCGATTCCCGTGCTTGACGGCGGGCATGTCGTCTTTTTGACTTACGAGGCGATCTTCCGCAAACCGCCGAACGAAACCGTGCAGGTCATTTTGAGCTACATGGGCCTGCTCCTGCTGCTCGCCCTCATGGTCTGGGTCTTCGCACTCGATTTAGGGTTCATTAAACGATTTTAGGAAACTAAAAACTAATAACTAAAAGTGAATAGTTGACTTCGACAAGGAACTCTGTCAAAAGGGCGGACGGATGAGTCAATCGATTTTGAAGGAAAAGAGTTACGCCTTCGCTCTTCGAATCGTGCGATTGACCCGGCATTTGGCCGATGAAAAGCGCGAATATGTACTCGGCAAACAGATTCTCCGCAGCGGCACGGCGATCGGCGCACTGATCCGCGAGGCGGAGTATGCCGAAAGCCGGGCGGATTTCGTTCACAAGTTGCACATCGCGCTGAAAGAGGCCAATGAAACGGACTATTGGCTCTCGCTATTGAAAGACTCGAATTATATCGAAGAAAAAAGCTGGGAAAGCATTAAAAAGGACGTCAACGAACTCCTCGCCCTCCTGGTCTCATCCATCAAAACACTGAAGGGAACTAAAAACTAATAACTAAAAACTAATAGTGAATAACTCGCTGTATATCTTCAATCATATCTCCCATCCGCTTGCGCAACTTTTAGTTTTTAGTTCTTAGTTTTTCACTAAAATCATGATTCGTCAGCTTCCGGTCAGCATGATCAACAAGATCGCCGCGGGCGAGGTCATCGAGCGGCCGGCCAGCGTCGTCAAGGAGCTGGTCGAAAACTCGGTCGACGCGGGTGCCACGCGCATCGACGTCGCCGTCGACAAGGGCGGCATCGAACGCATCCGCATCGTCGACAACGGCTGCGGCATCGAAGCGGACCAGCTTCCCCTGGCGCTGGCGAGTCACGCGACGAGCAAAATCGCCGACGCGAACGACCTGTTCCAAATCCGCACCTTCGGATTCCGCGGCGAAGCGATGGCCTCCATCGCGGAAATCAGCCAGATGGTCGTCCGCTCGCGAACGCACGACAGCACCGAAGGGGCCGAAATCCGCAGCGACGGCGGTGTGGTCAGCCCGGTCGGACCCTGCGGCCATCCGCCCGGCACGTCGATCGAAATCCGCAACCTGTTTTTCAATACGCCCGTGCGGCGGAAATACCTGCGGTCGAACCAGACCGAGTTGGGACACGTCACCGAAACCTTCGTCCGGCTGGCCCTCCCGCATCCGGAAATTCATTTCACGCTCCGGCACAACGACCGTGTGATCCACGACCTGCCGCCGACCGCCGACGGGGTCGACCGCGTCGCGAAACTGTTCGGCCGGGAAATCGCCGCCGGACTGATCGCGGTCGAAAGTCGCCGGGACGGATTCGCCGTGTTCGGGCATGTCGCACACCCGAACCACAGCCGCAGCAACAACCGCCTGCAATACTTTTTCCTCAACCGCCGGCACATCCGCGACCGCGCCCTGCAACATGCCCTGACCGAAGCCTATCGCGGTCTGCTCACGGTCGGGCGTTTTCCGATCGCGTTCCTGCATGTCGAAATCCCGCCCGACCAGGTCGACGTCAACGTGCACCCGACGAAAATGGAAGTGCGTTTCCTCGACGCGAACAAGGTGTACGGCCATTTTCTCGGCGCGATCCGCGAACGCTTCCTGACCGCCGACCTTAAATCGCGACCGGCGCTCGACACGGCGAACCAGACGCAAAATCCGCGTTCGCACGGCGTTGCCTTGGGACAACCGGCGGCGCAAATCACGCAGCGTTTCGGCGAAGCGCAAACCGATCCCGACGACGAATCGCCTTTCGGCACGCCGCCGATTGCGCAGGGCGACATCGACCCGAACGACCCGCGTTTGGCCATGGCCGACCAAACCGCCGACCAGTTGCGGCAGCAGGTCATCGATTGGGCCGGCACGATTTCGAAACCGCCGCAGGTCGAATCCAACGGCGAAGCAGCGCAAGAAAATGAGAACGCGTCCGAAAACGCAAGCGGCGGCAATTTCCGCTTGAGCCGTTTCGCGGGCATGACCGGCAAATCGGGCGGTACACCCGGCGGCGGACACAGCGACGAAACGTCGACCCGCAATCGACCCGGCACGCGGCTCGAATTGCAGTTGCACGAACTCAACAACGAATTGCAATCGCTGGCCGAACAAAGCGCCGACCGCCCGGCGTCGCGGACGACCATCCCGCAAACGAACGCGCCGGCGGCATTGCCCTTGCCATCGCCCGGGTCGGATGCGCCGCGGGTCATCCAGGTGCAAAACCGTTATCTCGTCACCGAAACGGAGGACGGGCTGGCCATCATCGACCAGCACGCGCTGCATGAACGCGTGCTTTACGAAAAACTGAAGCAGCGCATGGCCGAAGGCACCGTCGAATCGCAACGGCTGCTCGTGCCGCGGCCGGTCGACCTGCCGCCGAACGAAGCGGCCTGTGCGCTCGAAAACCGCGAACTGCTCGCGCGGCTCGGGTTGCTCGTCGATCATTTCGGCGGCAACACGATTCTCATCAACGGCTACCCGGCCGTCTTTCCGGACTGCGAC
>JAVBQX010000025.1:0-3919 GCA_031548645.1 Thermoguttaceae bacterium | reverse complement strand
AAGCCGAACGCATCGCCGCCGGCGCGCCGGACGATTTCATCCGCATCAGCGTCGGCCTGGAACATATCGACGACATCCTCGCCGACCTCGACCAGGCCCTGCAAAAAAGTAAGGTGTGACATTGTTTTGCGAGGTAGGACGTCTCGCCGAGACCGCCCTACCTTGCGTCACCAACCGCCAACCGTGCCGGGAGTTCAAACATGAAAATGTCACCTCACGAATCAGACGCGGATTTTGCGGCGCAAAAGGCGGCCAACGCGGCGGCCGTGCGGCGTGTGACCTGGCTCGGCAGCGGCGTCAACCTGCTGCTCGTCATGCTGAAACTCGCCGCCGGAATCTGGGGACACAGCCAGGTGCTCATCGCCGACGCGGTGCATTCGCTGTCCGACCTGGTGACCGACGCCGCGGTGCTGCTCGGCTCGCGATTCTGGAGCGAACCGGCCGACGAAACGCATCCCTACGGCCATGCGAAAATCGAAACGCTGGTCACCATTTTCATCGGCGCGGCCTTGTTGTTGGTCGGCGGCGGGCTCGTCTGGAACGCGGTAACGACCCTGGCCGCCGATCTGCGAGGCGCGAAAACGACGGCCCCGACCTGGCCTGCGCTCGTGGCGGCGCTCATTTCCATCGTCGTCAAGGAATATCTTTACCGGGTGACAGTCCAAGTCGGCGTCCGCACGAAATCGTCGGCCGTCATGGCCAACGCATGGCACCACCGCAGCGACGCGCTCAGTTCGATTCCCGCGGCGATCGCCGTCGCCTGCTGCCTCGTGCTGGGCGGGGAATACGCGTTTCTCGATCCCGTCGGCACGGTCGTCGTCGCGTGCATGATCATTTACGCCGCGTGGAAAATCATGCAGCCGGAATTCGGGGCCCTGCTCGACGCGGGCGCTCCGCAACAGCAATGCGAAAAAATCCGCGCGTGCGTGCTCGGTTTCGACGAAGTCCGCGGCCTGCACAAGCTGCGCACCCGCCGCATCGGCCCGTCCGGTTTCGCGGTCGATTTGCACGTGCAGGTCGCCCCCGGCATGACGGTGGAAACGGCCCACCGGCTTTCGCACCGCATTCAACACGCCCTCCTGACCGCCGGCGAGGAAATCGTCGACGTTTTCGTGCACATCGAACCCGCCGCGTAGACGGTTTGCATTTCAACCTGAACCCGAAGCGTCAGATGCCTTGGGTACGTCATCGTCCGCCTTTTCCGGCGCCGGGAAGTTGAACTCGCCGGGGTCTTTCAGGTCATCCGGCGTGACCGGCTCGTCAAGCACTTCAATCGTCAGCGTATTCGAAGCAAGCGGTTCGTCGTATTTCTGATTCTCGTGAAACGAAATGCGATGAAAGGTCAGGTGGTACACACCCGGTTGCGTCATGTCAAAATAGTGATTAAGAACAATTGAATCAGGTTTCAGTTTCCTTTCGTTTTGTGAGTGCAAATGTTCTACGAGACCAGGTGAAGTCGTTGATACGAGTGCTCCATCATAATTTCGATAATTACCATTGTGGAAAACAGGTGTCTTTTTGCCATTTACACCATTTGTGACCCATTCTGCATATCGCTTTCCGATGCGTGTCATGGGAACTTCATTTCCTTCTGCATCTACCAGGGAAACCTTGTCTGCGGAAAACAGGCACACGGGACGGTCGGACATAATATGGACAGGAGAATCCGACATGTTTTTCACATAAGCACTGATGAAAATCGGCTCACCCTGCTTGTACTTTCCCGGACGATTCATGCGAATCGTGTATCTGAGTTGGGTGTAGTCACCCTTAACACTTGTATCTATTCGGTTAGATGTAAACAGCCTGCTAATGATTCCAGTTGTTCCTGCTGAATAGTTTGAGTCATTATCTTGTGCCTCTGAATTGTTTAAACTCATGGTGGCAATGATACAAATGACCATGAGAGATTCAATTTTGATACCCATAATTAATAAATCTCCTCCTGAATACCTTGAGCTCTTCCACTCCAAGTGGGCAAATCATTCGTATTGAAACTTGGTGAAGCACTGTAGTGACATAAGCAGGTCACCAGTTCCCATGTACCATCGGGCTGTTTTTCCGCACTCCCTCCCCATGACCACGTCAGCATGCTCAAAGACACGCAAATACAGTCCGCGCCGCTTGGTTGATAGATAAGGTACGTTTTAAATAAGCCATTTGTTACGACAGAAATAATATTATGCTCTTTTTCAGGGTCTTCCAGTCGAATTCTAGGCGAATCATTGCCCAATAATGTGGAATCAACCGACACGACGTCACCGTACGGAAAACTTCCATCCAGGTAATATTGGCCTTTTGATCTTAGTACAATCTGTGTTTGGTCGGCGAGATTCACCTGACCGTAAGTATCAACCAATTGCACAAAAGCGATTTCACCGCCCGCGTAAGACGTAGGTGTGACATTGGCTTTCCAATTGATTCCTCCAATGGGATCTTGGCGTATCGCAGGATCCACTATCATACCAAGCGTCAAACTCGGAATACCATTCTGATCTGGTCTTATCCCAATTGTTGGCTCTCCGTTTTGAACTATTTCTCCGGCAAATTGGGAAAAAAATTCATCTACCACCGGCACGTCAACATAATACAACGCACTTGCATTTTTGTCATAGATTTTTCCATTGACATCTGTGATTTCAAACGAGGCACTCACGCCACCAATTTTAAAAGGATTGCTGGAAGTGTAATAAATTTCCAGTTCCTCTGCGAAATAACCACTGTGTTCCTCTGAGTAAATATAAGCATCCCATAGGTTGACAATACGCCCTTCATTGTTGTTCGCAATATAGTCCCTGACAACATAACCCCCGAAATCGTGACTCCAGATGATACTGCCCGGATCAACCGTGATCTTGTCGGAGGTTTCCACGATGGCATGCACCTTCTGCCCGACGACGACCGTATTTTTGACCGTTTGCCCTCCGACGGCGGTTCTCTCCACGAAGTCGCCCTCGCCTGCGAACTGGATCGAAATTTCCGCGTAGGCGACATGCACGGGGATGCTGGCGGACTTCCCTCCGCGGGTGGCTGTGAAGGTGAAATCGCGCGGCACGTCCTTGTTGACGACGTCGTCGGGAATCGTGTAAGTCCAGGAATATTCCGTCGCACCAAGAATAGCACAGGTCCAGTATTCCGACCCTCTGCCGTCGATCGTGATCACTGCCTGCGGACCGTCAATCACGTCCGTCATCACAGAGGCCGTACGAACCAGCTTCGACGCGCCGTTCACGATTTCCGTCCCATTCGTTTGAAAGACCATAGCCGAACCGCCATCGCGAGCACCATACCCGTATTGCGGCGCGACGATCAGACGAAAGGTTTCCAGCGGCGGTTCGGCGGCATGGACCATCACGGTGCCAAGATCAAAGTCCGGCGAAACGCCGACGCCCGACAAACCCGCCATGACCGTGACATATTGCTCCGTCTCCCGCCACGTGACCGGCCCGAAAAACACCGGCGCGATCTCAGCTTGTAATGTTGCACCTTCTTCCTGTTCGATGACGTCCGCGGGAATCAATGCGGTGTCCTCGACATTCGCCGCAATCTCCGTCGCGACTTGCGACGCCGCAAATTCCCCCTGCGGAAACAACGCGCTCGACATGCCGCCGGACATTCCGCCCGACATATCGACCGCGAGCAGGTGCCGGTCCTCCAGCGGCTCATGACGAAGCAGTTTGCGATTGGAATGGGGCTTGATCTTCAAGGTATTCTTCCCCCCCCGTTCATTTTGCCCATTTCGCCGCCAGGGCGAAAGGAAGCCAGCCACGCAAACGCCTTGACCGCGAGATTCTTTGACATCAGGCACTCCTTATGATAAAGTGAGTATGAAAAAGCGGAAATCAAAAAATTCCCGCCTCGGATGCCGGTTTTCCATCAAAAGAACGATGATGACCGGAATTATAACGGAACGAATTTC
>JAVBQX010000098.1:0-23188 GCA_031548645.1 Thermoguttaceae bacterium | reverse complement strand
TCGATGGAGCGGTTCACTTCGGTCAGCAGTTCGTTGAAGACGGGCCGCATGACCTGGAAGACGGCTTTCGGGTCCTGGCTCGCGGCGGCGTTGCGTTTCAGGTGTTCGGCGTTCGAGAAGGTCAGTTTCATGCCCTTCGTCAGGGCTTTGGTAAAGTTGTTGCCGCCGATGGTGATGTTGCGGACCCAGATTTTGACGCCGTTGGTGATGACCACGTCGCTTGAATCGGTGCCCAGGCAGAGGATGATCGAATAGTTGTTGAAGCCCTTGGTTCCGCCTTCCTCGTCGCCGCGGAGCTGTGTCAGGTCAAACTGGTCGAAGGCCGCGAAATTGTATAGGGCCAGCGGCGAACTCTGGATGCAGTCGATCGGGATGCCCGCCCGTTCGAAGGGAACGATCGCCCTCGCGGCGAATTCCCGCTTCATGGCGAACATGCCGATTTCCGAATCGACGAGCGTATTGCCGTGCATGGTTCCGCCGATGAGCGGCTGGTAGTCCCAGACCACGTCGTCAAGCGCGAACGGCAGCCATTGCTTCGCTTCCAATTGGATGATGTCCGGCAGTTTCTTTTTGTCGACCGGCGGAAGTTTCAAAAAGCGTGAAATCGTGTTTTGCCCCGAAACCGAGATGGCCACGCGGTTCTTCAGCACGTTGTTGCGCGAGAGGAAGGTTTCCAGCGATTCTGCGACCAGTTCGGCGGGTTCGGCGCCGGGCTGCGAAAGGATTTTCGAATGCTCAATGTAATCGAAGGCCAGCGCCTCGATGGTTCCCGGCTCATCACCGACGCGACACTGCAAGGCCTTGAGCGACGTATTCCCGATGTCGATTGCCCAGACAGGTTTGTTTTTTGCCATGTCTCCACTCTCCCATATCTTGATGATGTTCCAAGTTCCGCCGATTGAAACTTCGGCGTTCCCGGCAACCGCCACGTGTGATTTTCATGATTCGGACGAACGCACTGCCGAAGCCGTCGATTAAAAACCGCCTGTTTTCGCCATGTTATCAAAACGAACGTGTTTCCGCAATTGATGTTAATGGGAAACTCGCGCAATTCCACCATGAAACAGCCAAAGTGAGCCAAACAAGGGAATCTCCGCAGAAACTCCCCCGGCTTTTTTGCAGCGTCAATCGATGGTTTTCAGCAATAAGTCCAAATATGATAACAATTTAATGAAAAGAATAACGAAAAGGTTCTGATCACAATCATTATAACGAGACTACTTTATCATTTTGCGCGAAAACCGCTCCCATGTCAAGAAAAATTTCCGAATTCCAAGGATTTCAAGCGACATTGAGGACGATTTTCCAAAGCCGGAATAATTTCAAACAAAAATCACAAGTTCTTGGTTAAAGATATTTCTGAAAAACAGTGCACAGTTTAATTATTTTTGTCAAAACCGTGAATTTTTGTCTTTTTACGCCTTTCGACGGTAAAATGGCGAACATTTTGTGAGGAAAAGTCGTATAATGGAATGTAACCAAGATGAAAGGAGATCGGAAACGTCATCAGACCGTCGCAAAAAACAAAAATTACGTGAGGTCGCGGGTTCCGAAACATTGACATTGCCAGAGCGGCGTGTTTTTGTTAGCCTCCCATGAGCCGGAAAACAGCCTTGTGAAGGAGGGGACATGAATTTCGGAGGGACGGTCCCTTCCGCTGTTTTCCGATCTTCCGTCAAACAGTTGAACTTTAAGGAGTCGAATCGTGCAAATCAATGTCTCGACACGTCATGGCAGCATCAGTGATGCGACAGAAGCAAAAGTCATCGCCAAGGTGGAAAAGCTGGGCCGTTATTTCGAACGCCTGACGCAGATTTCCGTCGTGATTGACTTGAAAAAAGCTGATGAGCCGTTGGTTGACATCAATGTATCCGCGGAGCACAAACACGATTTCGTAGCGAGTTGCCAGTCCCCCGACCTCTGGGGCGGCATCGACCAGGCCATGAACAAACTGGAAATCCAGATCAAGAAATACAAGGAGAAGGTTCAAACCCAGCACAGGGGCGACACGCCGCCCAAAACCATGGAATTTGCCACCGAATAATGCGTGAATTCTTTTGACGCCTGCGTGACGGTCACGCAGGTTCCTTTCGTGAGGCCCTCCCCGTGCGGAGGGCCTTTTTTTGTGGTTCATCGGGAAGAGTTTGATTCGCTTACGATTAAAATAAAAATCGCATTTCATTTTGGCACACGACAAATTTTGCGTTCTCACGAGAATCATTGAATGTCATGAAATTTCCCGATACAATAAAATAGTTGGTGCCAACCGCAAGTTCACCTGCCGGAAAGGGCATATGGGTATGGCGAGCGTCAGTCTCAATATCGGGCTCCTTGATTTCATGATCAACACCAATCAACGGGGAAAACATGAAAACGTTTCTTTTCGCGATTTGCGTTCTTCTTCTCTCCGCGGTCACCGTTCCGCCCATGACCATGGCCCGGGAAAACGAACAACTTGAAGCGGCCCGGAAAAACCCGCTCGTGCAATCGCAGCCGATTTTGTATGTCGTGCGGCAGCAGTATGTGCCCGACCATCACAACACGGAAACGATGTTCCAAACGGGCGAAATCAACACGGGCAGCTTTCGCGGCGGCGGTTCGCTCCGCGTTTGGAACCCGGCGGACGATTCGGTGACCGTTTTGTTCGACGTGCCGCAGGGAATCGTGCGTGACCCCTGTTTGAGCTTCGACGCGAAGAGAATTCTCGTGTCTCTCCGCCGCGACATCAGCGACGATTATCACATTTACGAATACACGCTCGACCTCGCAAATAACAAGCCGCTGACGGTCGCGCCGGCGACGAAACTCGACGGCACGCCGCTGAAACAACTGACGACCATGCCCGGGGTGAGCGACATCGACCCGATTTACCTGCCGAGCGGCGAAATCATGTTTTCGTCGAGCCGCGAACCGAAATACTGCATGTGCAACCGCCATATCATGTGCAATTTGTACACGATGAACGGCGACGGCTCGAACATCCAGCAGGTCGGCAAGAGCACGCTCTTCGAGGGGCACGCGTCACTGACGCCGTCTGGCCGCATCCTCTACGACCGCTGGGAATACGTCGACCGGAATTTCGGCGACGCGCAGGGAACATGGATCACGAACCCCGACGGAACGAATCACGCGATCTTTTGGGGGAACAACACCGCGTCCCCCGGCGGGGTGATCGACGCCAGTATTTTGCCCGGCGAGGATTCCGTGATGCTTTGCACGTTCACCTCGTGTCACGACCGCCCGTGGGGCGCGATCGCCCTCGTCGACCGGCGGCTCGGGCTTGACGGCAAGGAACCGGTTTTGCAAACGTGGCCTGCCGAGGCGAGGGAACTGGTCGAAGTCGGCAATTACGACACGTTCATCGGGGTCAAGCAGAAATTCGAAGACCCGTTCGCGCTTTCCGCCGAATGGTTTCTTGCCTCCGGGATGACCGGTCAGGGGGAAGCGATTGGGATTTACCTGCTCGGGCGTGACGGCACGATCGCACTTTTACACAAAGGGGACGACGAACCGGGCTGTTACGACCCGATGCCGATCCGTGCGACGACACCGCCGCCGGTCATCGCGAGCAACATCGACCTGGCCGACGACAAAGGCTATTTTTATGTGACCAACGTGTACGAGGGATTCGGCATGGACAAGGTCAAGCCGGACGCGGTCAAATATCTTCGTGTCGTCGAATCGCCGGAAAAACGCTTTTGGACCGACACCGCGTGGGATAACGGAACCGGCACGCAGGCCCCCGGCATGACGTGGGACGATTTCAACAACAAGCGAATCCTCGGCACCGTCGACGTCGAGGAGGACGGCAGCGTCTATTTTGAAGTGCCGGCGGACAAGTTTCTTTATATGCAATTGCTCGACGAAAACGGCATGATGGTGCAGTCGATGCGCAGCGGCATGATCGCGCGGCCCGGCGAAATGAACGGCTGCGTCGGGTGCCACGAAAGCCGGCTCGCGACGTACCCGCCGGCTCCATACACGCCGAAAGCGATGACCAAACCGGCGCAAAAACTTCGCCCGTGGCACGGCGAAGAACGGCTTTTCAGTTACGTCACCGAAGTGCAGCCGGTGTTCGACAAATATTGCGTCACGTGCCATGATTACGGCAAAATCGAAGGGACGCGAAAACCGAATCTCGCGGGCGACCTCAACCTGCTGTTCAACACGTCGTATGTCGAGCTGCGAAGCAAAAACCTTGTCGTCGTGCCCGGTGCGGGGCCGCATGAGAAACTCGAACCGTACACATGGGGTTCGCATCAAAGCCGACTCGCGGAAATTTTGACGAACGGTCACGCCGATCCGAAAATCGACGCCGAACGGAAAATACTCGGTGTTTACATTGACTTGAAAACGAACCCGGAAGCGGTCGACCGCGTGCTGACCTGGATCGACATCAACGCCCCGTATTTCCCGACGTATGCGAGCGCGTATCCCGCAAATCGATTCGGTCGCAGCCCGCTTGACGATGCGTCATTGCGGCGGTTGACCGAACTGTGCGGCGGCAGGGATTTGAAATGGTCGATTTCGTTCGACCGCCCGGAAATCAGTCCGTGCCTCGCGAAATGGTCGACGCCGGAACAGAAAAATTCCGCCGAATACAAGGAAGCCCTTGCCATCATCAAACACGGTCAGGCGGCGCTCGCGAAAACCTCCCGCGGCGAAGACCCGGACTTCGAACCGACCATCGCGAGGGAAAAAACGCAGCAGGAAAAATACGACCGGATGTTCGAAACCGAACGAAAAATGCGTGAGGCGATTCTTTCGGGAAAGAAACGGTTTGACCTCGGCAGGAACTGAGGCCATACCGCGGATTTCAAGCATTCACTTTTTCCATTTGAACAATTCTTCGCGGTTGTCATGGCAAAAATCGTTGATCGCCGCGATGAAAACCTCGCCGTAGGATTCCAGCTTGCGTTGCCCGACGCCGGTGACGAGCAGGAAATCGTCCCTGTTGACGGGGAACATGTGCGACATCTCACGCAGGGATTTGTCCGAAAACACAATGTACGGCGGCAAATTTTCCGCCGCGGCGATTTCCTTGCGGAGTTCGCGGAGCCGCTGAAACAACCGCTCCGAAAGCGGGTTCGATTCCCAATCTGACGCATCGTTTCGTGATGAATCGACGATGCGCGGTTTCTGCGATTTGTCCCGTTGACGCGGTTGCTGCTTGAGAATGTGAAAGGGTTTCCTGTCACGAAGAATCGCCCAGGCGTCATCGGTCAATTTGAGAATGGGCCGCGTCGGATCGTCGGCGATCAGGATTTTTCGCGACACCAAAGCGTCGGCGATCATTCGCCAATACGTTTTCGGACGGTCTTTTCCGACGCCGAACGTCGGCAACTGGTCATGCTGAAATTGTCGGATTTTTTCCGTATTCGCACCAAAGACGACGTCGCACATATGCGCCGCACCGAATCGCTGACCGGTTCGATACACCGCCGAGAGAATTTTTTGCGCCGCGACGGTCGCGTCTTCCCGTTCGACGTCGCCGACGCAAACGTCGCAGTTGCCGCAATTGACATCGGGAAATTCCTCGCCGAAATAGCGAAGCAAACCAACCCGCCGGCAACCGTCCTGCTCGGCGAAACGGACCATTTGCCAAAGTTGCGACGTGGCGACCTCGCGGGCTTTGGCGTCTTCGATCTCGTCCGCGAACCGGGCCAAAAGCGCGATGTCCTGTCGGCTGAAAAACAACGTGCAAAACGCCGGCTCGCCGTCGCGACCGGCGCGGCCCGTTTCCTGGTAATAGCCTTCGATATTTTTCGGCAGGTCGCCGTGTATGACAAACCGCACGTTCGATTTGTCGATTCCCATGCCGAACGCGACGGTCGCGGTGATGATCGCGCATTCGTCACGGCGAAACGCTTCCTGCGCCTTGTGGCGGTCGTCATCCGACATCCCCGCGTGATACGGCAACGCGGAAAAACCCTGCGACCGCAAAAACGCGGCGGTTTCCTCGACCTTTTTGCGACTCGTGCGATACACGATCCCCGATTCGTTCGGGTGTCGTTTGAGGCATTCGAGCAGTTGATCGTTGAATCGCTGTTTCGGGATGACCTGGTAAAAAAGATTCGGCCGGTTGAACGACGCCCGGGTCAAATGCGGGGTCTTCAATTTCAACCGGTTGATGATGTCTTCCGCGACGCGCGGCGTGGCCGTCGCCGTAAACGCGGCAATCGGCGTGTCGGGAAATTCGTCGCTGATGCGTGCGAGCGCGAGGTAATCCGGCCGGAAATCGTGGCCCCATTCGGAAATGCAATGCGCCTCGTCGATCGCGAAAAACGAAATGTCGAGCGTTTTGAGCCGCTCAATGAAATTTTCCGAATTGAACCGCTCCGGCGACAGGTAAAGCAAATCCAGTTCGTTCGCGTGAAGGGCGTCACGAATGGCGTTTCGTTCCTGCAATGTGTTCGTGCTGTTGAGCGCGGCCGCCTGCAAACCGTTGACGCGCGCGGCGTCGACCTGGTCTTTCATCAGTGAAATCAACGGCGAAATGACGACGCAAACGCCTTGCAACAACCTGGCCGGAAGTTGATAGCAGAGCGACTTCCCGCCGCCGGTCGGCATGACGGCGAACGCGTTTTGCCGTGAAAGAATCGCCCGGACGATTTCCTCCTGATTCGGTCGAAACGAGGTGAACCCGAAAATTTCGGAAAGCGTCGCGTGAATTTTATCGTTCGAGATCATTGGAAAACATGCCGGTACGGAAGTGAAAGCGAAGAATGACTTTTCATTATCCACTCCAAATAACCGCGGACAAGGGAGAGCGATCCAATCTTATTTTGCCGGCACGATAAAACAGATGTTTTGTTACATGTCCCTGAACGAAAAAAAACCGCACCCCACGAATGAGGCACGGCGGATGTGGTTTACGGGAAAATATTCGCGAAAACCGAATTTATTGTGCTGGCGGTAAAATTTAAACATATCCAGTGGACCGCTTGCTTCACCAATGTCGAAAAATATCGTTTTTTGAGTAACTTCTCCACATTGGCGTAGCAAGCAGCGCTGGTAGCGAGGTGCATTTTTCATCGCCACCACAATATTTTACGGCGTCACGGCGCGACAGACATTTTTGAAAAACTGGCCCGGCACGTAATGCTTGATGCTGACCGTCGAACCGTCCGGGAGGATCATTTTGACCGGAATCGGCTGTTGCGGCGGGGCCGGCGGTTGCATCATGGGTGGTTGCATCATCGGCATCATGGGTTGCATCATCATTTGTTGCTGCATCATCTGCATGGCCATCGGATCGTACATCGGCTGCTGCATGGGAGCGGGATACGGGGCCGGGTATTGCGGAATGACCAATTGAGCCGGGCGGTTGACCATCATGGTGACCGGCTGCGGCGTGTAGGTCATGTACTGCGGCACGGTGACCGGAATGACGATCGCTCCGCCCATCATGCCCGGGACCATTGGTTGAGGCATGACAGCCTGCGGCTGCATCATGCCCTGTTGTGGCAAGGCGACCTGCAACTGTGGCTGAACCTGCGGGACAACCTGTTGCGGTTGCGCAACGGGAGTTTGGGCCGCAACGGGTTGCGTTGCCGCTTGCGTAGGCGTTTGCGTCTGTGCCTGCGGCGGCATGACGTGCTGAACCGGCACAAGCGGGGCGTCGTAACGCGTGGTCAGCGTGACGCTTTCCGTTTCCTCGACCGTTGCGTTTTCGTCCGGCTGCGCGGCCAATGTCGCGACGTGCGTCGGCGGAACACGCAACTGGGCGTGGGCCAAAATGGTGCAATACAAGCCGGCAATCAGGGCAAGGCCGGCGACCAAAACGGATTTTGTGAGAACTTTTCGCATAACTTTCGTCCCTTTATCGTGCCGCAATGGGCGGGCAAACAGGATGGGTATTGTCTTTTCGCGAGGCGGGGAAAGCGGCAGGCAATGACGTTGCGGACAGACCGGCCTCAATCATTGGCAACATTTTCCGGCAACTATTAGCGCCCGGAATCGTCAGCATGACTATCACTCAAGAGACAATAGCGTATACTTCGGTACACCAAGTACGATTTTCCGCATGAGAATGAAATGATTTCGGACAATACGTTTGTACAGAAAAGTCCGTTTGTGTCGATTCTGTGGATGGAATAAAATATGGCGACCTTTGGCTTGACGTTGGATACATTAAACGCAGAAAGCGTCAGTATTTCACGCAGAAATTATTGAGCAGTGCCGAGAGCGTGTTGCTGTTGCCTTCCTGGAAGATGGCCATGACCTGGCAGTCGACGATCGGGCCCTTGTCGGGATTGACCATGATCGTCGCGAGGCGGTGTCGGAGACTTCGCACCGGATCAAGGCTCGGGCGTTTCAAATCGGCCGCGTTTTCGGCGATGAGAACCACCTGGCGTCCGTGCTGTTCGGTCAGCATGACCTTGACCGAGAGCGATTCGTTTTCACGCTTGTCGGCGAAAAACGTGTCGACGAGGAATCTGGCCTTTTGGGCGTCGATAATCTCGGAACCGTAGCCGCAGACCATGGCCTCTGCGCCGTAGGGCCCTTCGGCCAGTTCATGGAAGGTCGTCATGAAACAGCCGCTGCGATGCACGATGGCGACGCGGACGTCGAACACCGCTTCCTGGTCCTGGGCACGCAGCGCCGCCAGCGTCCCCTTGTGGTGCCGGATGTGCCGGATGAAGTTGCGGATTTTGACGTAACGGTCGGTCAAGACACCCGATTTGCCGTCGATGGCGAAAAAATCGTCCGTAAAAATGAAGGTGAATTTCCGATTCAGCCGCGTCAGCCGCCGGACAAAATCGTCAATGCTTGAGGCCATGTTGTCTTTTTTCGAAGCGGTTCGGTGTTGTTGTTTGCGTCAGTGCCAAAGATTCAATCAATCCTCTTCCCACTGTCCCAGCAGGTTGAGCACGTAGTCCGTGCCGGTGTTCTCGATTTTGCTGCTTTGCATGGCGCTCCCGAAGGCCCATACCTCGGCGAATCCGTCGGCTTCCCATGTGTGCAGCGAGTCGATGAGGCTGATCATGTTGTTCGCGGCGGTGAGTTTTTGGGCTTTCTGGGTGTCGTAAATCATGATTTTGTCGTTTCCGCCGTTGACCGCGCTGGTATGCACGTCGTCGAATCCGCGGACGGAAATGCCGTAACGTTCACCGTTGAGCGAAACGCCGTTCGACGACATGGTAAGCGTGTCGTCGCCCGTACTGTCTTCAAGGCGGACCGAGCTTTTTCCGCCGAAAACACTGGTCAAATTGACCTGCGTAAAGCCTCGCACCTCGACGTACTGGTTGTCGGAATGGCGTTTCATGCTTTCCCATGAACCGGCAAACAGCGACTCGCCCGCCGTATCGGTCAGGGTCGCGGTGTCGTTCCCGCCGCCGGTCGAATGGGCGATGAGCGACTTGAACGAGTACAACTGGCTCGTCGTGCCGCCGCTTTTGAACAGTGCGTAGTTCGACGAGACATTGAGCGTGTCGTTTTCCGGCGAATCGTAAAGCACCGCCGAATCGTTGCCGCCGCGGTTCGCGTATGCGAAAAACTTCGACGCGCCGGCGACCTTCGCGAAAAAGCGGTCCGATGCGACGGTGATTTCGCCCGTCCGGACGGTCACCTGGTCGTCGCCGACCGTGTCGTAATAACGGAAGGTATCATTGCCGCCGTTGCCGTCGATGTCGAGCTGGTTCGCGTTTCTTACGACGATGCCGTAACCCTTGCCCGTCATGTTCGCATCGGTGCCGTCGATGGTGACGGTTTCGTTCCCGGCGGTTCCGGTCAGGTGAACGGTGTCGCTGCCGCCGCGTGCGTCGATGCTGACGTTTGCGACCGCCGCGGCGTCAAAGCGGTACTCGACGCCGTTGATGACGAGGCAATGCGTCGTTCCGGCGGCGAACGAAATGTCGTCGTTTCCGTCGGTGCCGATGACGATAATCTGCGTTCCGACCTGCCGCACGAGATTGGTCAGGCGGATCGCGGCCCCGTCGATCGTGCCGGCGCCCGATTCGGTTCTCACGCGAACCCAGGCCGTCGTCCCGGCGGTCATGTTGAAATCGATTCGCGATTGGCCCGAGTAAACCGCCGTCACGTTTCCATCGGCGTCGCCCATTTCGATGATGAGGTTGCGGGCCGAACCGTCGGGCAGCAAAGCCTCGAAGGTCATCGTCCCCGTATTGGTCGCCGTGATCGCGTACCATTTGCCGCCTTCGGTCAGACGTTGATTGTCAAGCGTCGCCTGGTCGACGGTGAGCGGAACGCTGTCCGTTTGTTGTTCATCCTCGTCATCGAACTGCTGCCCGGGATCGGTGTCACCGCCGGGAACCGTGTCGCCGCCATGATCGGTGTCATTCGCGGGAGCCGTGTCACCGCCGGGAACCGTGTCGCTGCCATGGTCCGTGTCGTCAGCGGGGGTTGTGTCGCCTCCGGGAACCGTGTCTTTGCCGGGATCAACATCATCACCGGGAACAGTATCTTTGCCCGGAATCGTATCCTTGCCGGGATCGGTTTTGTCATCAAGGGGCGTATCGTCTTTCGCCGCGTCCGTGTAGCGCGCGTTAAGGGTGTACGTACCGATGGTGCCGGTAGCGGTAAAGCCGAGCGTATAGGTCGTTCCCGCCGTCACGGCGATGGTCACCGTTCCGTCGTCGGCGACCGTCGCGCCGGGAGTTCCGCTGACGTCCCAGGTTCCGTTCAGACCGGCGCTCATTTCGGGCGTGATGACGATCGTGCCGTCCCGTCCGGCGACGAACGAAAAATAATCCTTGTCGGTTTTCGTGTTGAAGAAGCCTTCGATGTCCGTCGTATCGACCACGGTGCCCAGCCCGGTCGCGTCGGCGATCGAACTCCCAAGCGAATCGGCGGGCAAAATCGACTCGATCGCGTTCTTGATGTTGAGCCGCGAATAGGACATGCCCGTCACGGCGTCATAAATGCTGTCGGCCGTAGCGACGATGACGTCGTAAATCATCTGCTGCGTGATGTCGGTCATGCCGACGATCTGCATCGCCTGCCGGATGAGCGTGCTGGCCCCGGCAACATAAGGCGCGGCCATGCTCGTTCCGGAAAAGATGCTGTAATCGTCGTCGACGCCGTTCCCGTTGCCGATATAGTCGGGCACGGTGCTCTTGACGTATTGTCCCGGAGCCATGATCGTGTTCGCGCTGCGCTGCGAAAAATACGAAACGTCGCCCGAAATGCCGACCGAACCGACCGAAACGACGTACTCGCTCATGGCCGGATAACTCAACTGGCTCTTGTCGCTGACCGACTCGAACGAATTTCCGGCCGCGACCGAAATGAAAATGCCGTCTTCGTTCAAAATGCGGAACCACTCGTTGATCTGGCTGAAATATCCCGCCGAATCGTCGAGATAACCGACCGAAAGATTGATCGTCGTGATCGGATTTTCGAAAGCGTCCTTGTTCTCATGCACCCATTCCAGGGCGTCGATGAGATACTGCATGTTGCTCGTGCCGTCGTCGTTGAAAATTCGCAGCGAGACCAGGTCGACGCCGGTCGCGACGCCGGAATATTGCCCGTCCGCGCCGATGATGCCCGCGACGTGCGTTCCGTGCGAGCCCCGCGGTCCCGAATCGTAGGGGTCGTAGTCGCCGCCGGCGAAATCGTAGCCCCCGATGACGCGATAGCCGTCACCGAATCCGCCGCCAAGGTCGAGGTGGGAGTACGCGATGCCGCTGTCGATGACGACGACCGTCTGGCCGCTCCCGTCCAGTCCGTACAAATCCTTGACCTCGTCCAGGCCGGTCATCTTGCCGTAGGTATCGTTGCCCGTCGTCGGGTTGAGCAGCTTGAGCAGGGCTTCCAGCTCCCCGCCGGAAGGCGAGGCCGTCGAGGTGATCACCGTGTCGTGCGTCGACTGGGTCATCGTTTCCACGGTCACGATATCAATGGCGTTCAGCGGATTCGCCGACAGGACCAGGCGGTCCTCCATCACTTCAACGGCCAAACGTCGATGCAAACGCGATTCAGACGCAATACGTCTCGTACTCATGTTGTGTTTCTTGCCTTTCCTGACAAAATCCGTCTTGTCTCGAAAATCTTTTGTTGATGTCATATCAATGTGGTGAATCAATTCCGGGGGGCGTGTCGAACCGGGGGAATATTGCATCTCCCGCTGTCCCTGTCGCACCAAACCTCGGACTTTACATATCCCCAAAGGTAGGTCATGCCCGGCGCCTCGCGCATGAAACGGCAACTCCTTGTCATGTTTTGAAAATGATTCCCCGTCGAACTCACGGGTTGTATTAACATCTCCCGCCTTGTGATGTTGTCCCGCGTCAACACGATGCGTCAGGAAAACAAATCATCAGCGATCATGCTGATAATCATTTTGTGCCGCGTTTCCCGGGTGTTTTCGTGCCATCGCAGTCCCTCATTTTGTTGAGAGGGAAAACAAACAATCCGCCGAAAAAAGAATTTCGCAATAATTAAGACTCAAACCGCGAGAGCCTGTTTCGTTATCAACACATCGTGCGTCTGATTGACCGCACGTCATCATTGCTGTTCGTCAAAGTCGCCCGCGCGACAACATCGTCACATTGCGAGCGAATGCGTGATTATTGGGGGTTTTGAAGAAACAAACGCCGCCGTTTCGCGGCCTGCCTGCGTTTCGATCGTCTCAAGGCCGGGGCCGGAGCGTCGAACTGACGTTTTGCATAAAATGAGATTTCATTTTCAAGTTTCACATCCCTGCAAACGATAAGAGAATCATGGCCTGATCTCTTTCCCGTTCCCGAATCGATTGAAAATTCCATGCCGTGCCCGGCAAATGCGAAAAAATCAAAGGACGAGGGCATCAAACACAAGCGTTTCGTAAAATTCCTTCTTTAGCGAAACACGCAATCCGAACTTCCTTTTCCGGATCGTTGAAACGGAAGCGATTGATCATCGTGCAACACATGTGCGTACAAAATCCTCTGTGGGACTGGCACACAACACGGCAACATGAACAGTCAATGGCAATCGCCAAACGGTGCATCCAAGCATCAGTCAACAGGCGATCATTTCAACGACGCAAGCAATGTAAACCATGCCGATTTTTTCGTCAATAGTAATTTTCCCGGTTATAGCGAAAATCCGGGGTGCGAAATAGAAGGCGACATGTCTCGGGCAAAAGTGAGATTTCACTTTTATTTCGACGTATCGTCATATGGAATCAATTGTTGGGCAGAGGCGACAGGACGTTCAACTCAAGATTCTGCTGGTCGAACTGGTGATTTGGGTGATTTAGATCGGACACCGACAGCTTGAGGAAATATTTTCCGGGCATGATATTTTCCGGGAGGTCGACCCGCCAGAGCAGGAACACGTCACGTATCCTGCTTTGCGTATGCTTCCCCGTTTTGCTGAATTCGCCGCTCGTGACTTTGCCGCCGAGGACGTCGATGATTTCGTAGGAGCTGCTGACCTGGGTGTAAAACCCTTCGTCGTTTTCCTTGCAGATGAGGTTGTCGATTTCCGCATACACGAAAATCGGTTCGCCGCGTCGGAAATCGCTTGGGGCCGTTTCGTACACCCCGAAACCGTCGCATTGATTGATGAAATTCAGCTTTCGTATCCGCACCGGGCAGAGGTTCTGCAAATACTGGTTGGCCGTTTGCATGTGGTGCTGCGCGACGGCGAAACGGTGGGACGCGTCCGGAATCGAAACGTCGTCCAGCATCGTCGAAAGACCGAGCAGCGTGTTGCGCCAGAATTCCTGCAATTCCGTCGGCAAACCGTCGATCGGCCGGATGGCGTCGCGCTGGTTGCCCAGCGTGAGACTCATCAAACGCTGGTTGATTTCGTCCTGCAACGATTCCTTGTGTTCCAGCGAATCGGAATCGGCGATTTGCGTATTGAGCAGGTTCAAGGCGCGACGGGCCGTATCCTCCCAGGTTTCCGGCGGCAAAGACGGCGTTTCCCTGCCAAGGACCGACAGCGAATTCTGTCCGCGAATGGGAAATGCGTAATTTTCGTCTTCCCGGGAACGGCTTTCCGGCCTGGTGATATCGTCAAGGTTGCCGCGTCGGCTTTCCATGGCGATTTTCGACGCGTTCGCGGCTTCCGCAAAATCATCGTCTTCTTCGGGTAGAAGCGGCGGAATAAATGAATCGCGCGATCCGGAAGCGGCAAATCCGAGCCTTGTCCTGCTCGCACCCCCGGCGCGATTTCCCGCCATAGGCTGTTGCGAAGGCAGGCTTTCCGGGTTCGTCACAGCCGCAGGAATGTTCGGTGAACGCGTTGCGCTCAAACGTAACGTGTCACGCGAACCGGGCATGTCCTGGTGCATTTCGTCCGTCGTGACTTGCGACGAATCCGTGACGAGCAACTCGCGGTCTTCGACGGCGTCTTCGCGAATCGGCAATTCCTGCGGGCGAGTTGTCGCGTAATCGTCCGCTGCGGCCACGTTCGGCAAAGCCGTGTCCGTGATGATACGCGGAGGGGAATCCAACTCGCTTTGCAGGCGGTTGATACGGAAGGATGCGTTACTTCTTGCGCCTTGATCGGCCACCTGCCGAATCACGCTTTGCGAATTTTCGGTCGCGTTCGAGGCATGATTAATCGCATGTGATTCGGCCGATACGCCGCCGTCACCCCGGTGACTCGCCTGACGAATTGCCGACGTATCGCCGAAATCTTGGCCGCGAATCGACGAGAGATGCGACGCCTGCATGATCGGGTTCGGATCGGCGGCCGCGGAACGGGTATTGACGCTCGCGTTGCGAATGGCCGCCAGGTGGTTGGCCATGATGCAACTCCGCATGACAGGCGATTCCTGCCGCAACATCGCGATGATTTCCTGTTTCTGTTCGAGCGAAAAATGATTCGTTTCGTTGAGAATCGCGGCGAATTCGACGATTTCCGGCGGATCGTTCGCGGGAACGGGAGGTGATTGGTTTTCCGGCAATGGAGCAATTTCCTGCGATTGCGACATGCCGCGCTGTCGAAGGGCGTGTGATACCGAATCATTGAGCGCCGCGGATTTCGTTTGCGGGCCAGGGCTTTCCCCTTGCCGGGAATCACCGGACGCTTGACGGTAACGGGTCGCGTCCGAGGTGCGGCAACCACAAAGACAACAACAGGTAATCAGCAACATCACCGCGGCGGCATAAAACAAGCGTGTCCCTCGCCACAACACGCAACGGGACATCATGTCCGGCCGCATTGTCGGCTGTTGAAACCGTCTTGTTGTCATGTCGATTGATGGAACCACGTCGTCTCCGTCCGCTGCATTCGATCCCAGTGGCACGAAATATTCATGTGAAAATTGCGTCCGATACGCCCTGGAAGGCGATTCGGTTGCGAATGGTATGCAATTTTCGGCCCTGAAACAAGCCTGATTTCAACCATTTTCATTTTTTTCCGGAATTTCGTGCCGCTTGGTTCGCGGACGTTTGACAGACATGTTGGAGGCGTCGCCGCGCACGCATTACAAAAACGGGCTGGCGTCCTCTTCTTCGCCATCGAAATGAAATGCGTCGTCCGACTCTGCGGGCGTATCCGTTTGTTCCGGGGCAATTTCATTTTCATCAATTACGAGGACTTCATTCTCGTCGTCAAGCACGTCGACGAAGGGATCGGATTCATCGGGTAAACCGGTATTTTGCATGTCGGGCCTATCAGCAACCCCCGTCTGTGGCGCGGGCGGTGTCACCATGGGTTTGGAAGGCGTAATCGGACCGATGATTTGCGGCGAGGGGGAAATCGCAGGCGGACTTGAAAAAATGGGTTCCTCTTCTTCCTCCTGAAGAATGACCCGTGATGTGGAAAAATGATTGTCCTCTTTTGGGGTGAATGAGATAAATTTTCCGCGTGCCCCCGCTTGAGTTTCCCGGGAAAACACCGGAATCGATTGCAGGCGTCGCGGCGGCGTCACCTCGGGCAAGGGAACCGGACGGTTTGGCGCCGGCGGCGTAACCTTGACGGCTTTTTCCACACCGATTGCCGGATTGAAAAACGCATCAGTTTCCTGCGTGGGAAGCGGGAGCGGACGCAAAGCTCTTGCCGGCACGGAAAGATCGACGTCGAGCAAGGGGTTGATCGTCGGAAGAGGGCCGTTCGTCACTTCCCGGGCGACTCCCGGCGGAAAATAAATCGCCGTCGCTACGGGATTGTACGGAGCCGGCGGAGCCGGAACGTGATTTCCCTGGCGGAACCTCGCCATTCGCGCAAGCGCAACCCCGCCCGGAGCGGGCCGCAAGTTGGACAACCGGGGCCCCTCGGACAATTGCTGCCGCGGGGACAAGATTCTGCCCAAACGCCCTTCCCCTTGTGAAAACGCCAAAGGAGAAAACAGCGTCATAATTGACACGATAATGTAGGGCAAAAAAAAATGATTCATGCTATGATTCCTTAAAACATATTTGATTTCAACACTTGTTTTCAAATAAAGTTAAAGTGTCCGAAAAATTTTCCCTATACTACCAGAATTATTGATTTGATCAACCGAAAAAATGATCGGAATTCATATTTTCTTTTTTTGCAAAAACATAGGCGGGGGCTTGAATCGCTCACCTCATCGGCTATAATTCCCTTCGTTGTGGGTGGGGCGATGTTGTGCAAACGGCGCAATGTCGTTGATCCTGTGGAGACGTAGCTCAATTGGTCAGAGTACTGGACTGTCGATCCAGTGGTTGCGGGTTCGAGTCCCGTCGTCTTCGTTTGAACCGGGTCGCCGAAAAGTGGCTCATTGCTTGATATTTTGAATGCAATATTGAAAGCTGCCGTCAAAAAGATGGGCGGCTTTTTTTCTGGTATCCGCCGAACAACACAATTTTATTGATTTCGGGTTGATTCTTCGGCGAAGCGGCTTTCATAATGCAAGATCAAATTTTCAAACAGCTTACGTTTAACGAACTGACGATCGAAGGCTTTTCCCGCGCGGCGGTGCAAACCTACTGGCGCATCCCGGAAATGAAACTCGGCTTCGATCTCGGGGCTCAGCCATGGGAATTCATGGGCACGCCCCGCTGGTTCATTTCGCACACGCACATGGACCACATGCTGGTTTTGCCGGCCTATGTCGCCCGGCGGCGCATGATGAAAATGGAACCGCCCGTCATTTACCTGCCCGAAGATTCGGTCGATTCCGTCAGGCAACTGCTCGGCGTCTTTTCGCGATTGGATCACGGTCGATTGCCGTGCAAAATCATCGGCGTACGCCCCGGCGATGAAATCGAACTTTCCCGCGAGCTGGTCGTCAGCGTACACCGCACTTGGCACACGATTCCCTCGCTCGGGTTTCTCGTCTGGGAACGTCGGAAAAAACTGAAGCCGGAATACGCCGATCTTCCCGAGCTCAAGTTGCGCGACCTGGCCATGTCGGGCAAAGAGCTTTCCAATGAAATTCGCCTGCCGAAAGTCGCCTATTTTGGTGACAGCACGCCGCGAGGGTTCGACGAAAACCCGGAATTTTACCAGGCGGAAATCCTGATATTCGAGATGACTTTCGTCGCCGAAATGCACAAAATGGAAGCGATCCACAAGTTTGGGCACTGTCACCTCGACGACATTCTCGACCGACGCGACCGGTTCAAAAACCAACTGCTGATCGCATCGCACTTCAGCACGCGCTACCACGACCAGCAGATCATCCAGATGATCCGGCAGCGCGTCCCCGACATGCTCGGCGGCCGCCTGACGCTTTGGCTGTGATGGGAGAGAAGGTACAATCAGAGCCGCGACCGTGATGGAGCGGCGGCACTTGAGAAAATATGCCGCAACCGAAACGGCGGCGGTCACGGCGTGACCGTCCTACCCTCGCGGATAATCACGGTTTCGCCATTTTCAGCGACACGCCGACGGGGCAATGGTCGCTGCCCATGACGTCGGGGTAAATCACGGCCTCTTCCACCTTCGGCATGAGACGTTCGGACACGAGAAAATAATCAATGCGCCACCCGGCGTTGTTGGCCCGCGCGTTGCTGCGATAGCTCCACCAAGTGTAGGCCCCCGTCAGGTCGGGATGCAAACGCCGGAAGGTATCGCAAAACCCCGCCGACAGCAGTTCGGTCATCTTGCCGCGTTCCTCGTCGGTGAAACCGGCGTTGCGGCGGTTCGTCTTCGGGTTTTTCAGATCGATTTCCTCGTGCGCCACGTTGAGGTCGCCGCACACGACGACCGGTTTGTCCGCGTCGAGTTGCGTGAGATAGGCGCGAAAGGCGTCCTCCCATTCCATGCGGTATTCCAATCGGGCGAGTTCCGGCTGCGAGTTCGGCGTGTAGACGTTGACAAGGGTGAATTTTTTGAATTCCAGCGTGAGGACGCGGCCTTCCTGGTCGTGTTTCGCCAATCCGATGCCGCGTGATTCCGAAAGCGGTTTGTGCCGGGAGAAAATCGCCGTGCCGGAATAGCCCTTTTTGACGGCGCTGTTCCAGAATTCCGAATAGCCGGGCAGATCGACCTCGGCCTGGCCCGGCTGCATCTTCGTTTCCTGCACGCAGACGATGTCCGCGTCGAATCCGTTAACGGCGTCGAGAAATCCCTTGCCGAGACAGGCCCGCAGGCCGTTGACGTTCCAACTGATCAGTTTCATGGCTTGCCCTCTCTGTGATATCAAGTCATGATAACAACGTCGGTTGCACCTGTCAATTCCTACATGCGGCGTTTCAAATCCCCGGCTTTTTGGGGCGTCGCATCGACTTCTCCCTTCAGGGCGAGCGTGATTTTCCGGTCGCCGTTTTTCGGGATGGCGATTTGAATGTCCGTCGTGGAGAACGCGGCGTATTTTTCCGGGAGGTGATTGACGATCTCGCGATTGTCGTGGATGATTTTCTGGTTCGTTCCTTCGGGACGTTCGATGCGGACGTCGCCCCGGGTTTCCGTTTTCGCGACCGTCACGACGTATGGTCCCGGGCGAACGCCGTCATGAGGCTTGAAAGTCATCAGCGAAAAACGTCCCGCCGAGTCCGTGGTCGCCGAGGCCGCGGTTCCCTCGCCGTCGGGGCGGAGCAGGACGAGCGCGTTCACGACCGGTTCGCCGTTGCAGGTCACGGTCCCTTCGGCGGGAACAAGCCCGTCCAAACCGGAAACGTGACCGCAACCGGCGCAAAGCAGGAAACCGCCAATCAGGATGAACAACGTTCGATACATTTTCATGTTGTCGGACTCATTGTTGTTTGTGTCAATTCTACAACGTCCCGGGGCAATCCCGCGATTCGCCGCCGTTGATGCTGCCCATCGCCCCCCATATGCCGAAAGGCGACGGGCTTTCGCGGTCGGCGTTCCCCTGGTGACGAAACCATTGGGAAAGATCGCCGAAATCGACCGTTTCACCGACGAAACGCACGGAACCGTCGCCCATGCAAACGTTGACGCCGCCCGCGTGACAGCTCGTCGGGGCCAATTGCGAGGCGAAGGAACCGGCCGGGTGAATGTCGCCGCCGGCAAGGGCCGTCGAACACGAAGGGCCGTTCGGCGGGATGATCGTATGGAACATCGCGTTGTGGAGCTTGTAATACCCGAACAGGGAACCGGACCCGTCGCGGGCGGCGACGCGGCTTGCGTATTCGTCCGCGGAACCTTTGGTCGCAAAGCATTCCAATGGTGTCGAAAACCAGGCGTCGAGGTCGGCGATGCCCCCGCGGATTTTGCGGTAATCCCCGGCCCCGTCGCCCGGCTTGACGCAGCGTTCGCTGAAAAAGGCGGTGTCACTCAGTCCGTCGGTGACGATGTCAAAGGTGTTGCCCGATTCGGTGCCCCAGTCGGCCCCCCATTCGGGCGAAATCTTCATGCCGAAGGGGGAACGGTCGTTGCCCGGCTTGCCGTAGGAAACCAGGACGTAATCGGCTTCCGAAAAACAATAGTTCGTCGGGGCGAAACTTCCCGTCGCGTGGCCCGGAATGGCGTAGGGGCTTTGCGAACCCGGATCCGTGGGGCACAACAGGGCCGAGATGATTCCTTTCCAGCAGGCGTTGTCGGAATAGGGGTTGTTGCTGTCGTTGACGGCGTAGTCGTCGAGCGAGACGATTTCGTTGTAGCGTGCGACTTCCTCGAAAAACGGGAGCAGCCGCACGAAGGCGCTGCGGTTCTGGTTCGGCCCGGTTCCATGACCGGGCAGACGCTTCTGCCCGTCATGAAAATGCTGGACCGCCAGCCCCAACTGCTTGAGCCGGTCGGAACACTGCATCCGCCGCGCCGACTCCCGCGCCGCCTGAACGGCCGGAATGAGCAAGGCGATCATTATGCCGATGACCGCCGTGACGACCAGGAGTTCAACGAGGGTGAAAGCGCGGCGGTTGAGTTTGCATTTGATAAACATGGCGTTTCAATACCCTCTGTCGTTTGGCGTAATTAACGTCGCCGATGCTGATCCAGGTCCTTCAATTTTTTAGGAGTGGAATCCACTTCTCCGGTCAGTTCAAATGGAGGAATTGATTTATCTCCATTGGCCGGGATCGTGACTTTAAGCCCGGATGTTTTGATATCAGCGTATTGTGCAGGTAAATATTCCGTGACAGTACGAGTATCGGTAATCAGGGGTCTTGAAGAGCCCTGCTGTTCCGTTTCCGTCATTTCACCTTCATAGACTTTTTTCTGAATGCTGACGTTGTATTCACCGGGATATACGCCGTCTCCGGGATTGAGTGTCATCATGGAAAAACGTCCCTTGGCGTCCGTCGTTGATGTGGCCGGTCGGACCTGTCCCGAAGTATCAGCGGGTAAAAAAGAAACGGCCGCATTTTCCACCGGCACACCATTGAGTTTCACTATGCCCTGCGCCGGAACAAGTCCGTCAAGAGACGAGCTTTTCGGACAACCGGAAATGAGTATCGCACACAACGAAAGTAAAACATAGAAAAACAATATTTTGTGTTTCATAAAAGACCTTTACCGGGGATATTTGTTGGTCAATAGAACTGATTGAAAAACCCAATTCAAGGCAATCCTGTTTGGCTCTGTCAATGACCGAGCCAAACAGGATCAAATTATACATCATACCGCAAGATTATAAAGCTGTAGCTGATTCTCCTGCATTGATGGTTCCCATGGCTCCCCACACTCCAAAGGACGAAGGGCCGGAACTGTAAACATTCCCTGCTTTTGAGGAATATTTAAACCATTCCCCCAAACCTAGAGTTCCGGAAGTGTGTGTGTCAACCGTTTCGGAAATGAAATGGACGGAGCCATCACCGAGACAAACATTCACGCCGCCGGTATGGTTGCTTGTCGGAGGAAGCTGCGAGGCATTGGACCCTGCCGGCTGGGTTGCCGAAACGGAAATGGAAGAACAGGAAGGTCCGTTCGGAGGAAGGATCGTATGGAAAAACACATTGTGCAGCTTATAGTAACTGAAGCATGTACCGGAACCGTTCCTTCCGCCGTTTTTATAGTTGCCCCCGGTACCTTTTTCCTGACTACACACCAAAGGAGTACTGTTCCATGCGTCAATGTTGGCGATTCCGCCTTTAATCCGGTCATTGGCCGTGCCACCGTCTCCCGGGCTTGCACACCGCTCACCAAGAAATATCGTGTTGCTCAAACCATCAGAAATGGAAGCAAAAGAATTAGGGTTGCAGTTTCCCCAACCATCGGCTTGCCAACTGGCGAGACTGCTCAAGTTCATGCCGAAGGGGCCACGGTTGTTTTTATACCTGCCGCCCAATCCGTATGTCTGCAAAACAAAGTCAGCCTCGGAAAAACAGTAATTGCTGGGAACCAAAGCACCGGTCGTGTGACCTGAAACGGTGTAAGGGGTGGTACTTCCGCTATCCGAAGGACAAAGAAGCGCGTTGATTTTTCCTTTCCAGCAGGCACGATCGGAATACGGGTTGTTCGAGTCATAATTCGCGTAGTCGTCATAGCTGGTAATGTCGCTGTAACGAGCGACTTCTTCAAAAAACGGCAACATGGGGACAAATGCCGTTCGGTTCTGGTTCGGGCCGTTACCATGGCCCGGCAAGCCCTTATAGGCGTCATGATAATTGTGAATGGCCAAACCGAGTTGCTTCAACTGGTTCGTGCACTGCATACGCCGGGCCGCCTCACGTGCCGCCTGGACGGCGGGCAGGAGCAGGGCGATCAAAATGCCGATGATGGCAATGACGACCAAAAGTTCGACCAGCGTGAAGCCGCGGCTTTTGGCGGTCGGTGGGGAAGACAGATTCATACTCATTTGCATTATCTCCAATCAAAAATAAAGAGAAACAAAAATTGATAATCGCAGTTACTGTTGGGTCCCTGCTACGGAAAATCCTTCGTATAATTTCTTCACGTCCTCGTCCTTGAGGGCGCGGTTGAAAAACATGAAACTCTCCATCGCCCCGCTGAGGTGGCGGAACGGCTGCTCCGAATCCCAGCGCGGGTCGATGGTCCAGTTTCCCAGTTGTGCGTTTTTGAAGCGGATGGGAACCGTCAGGATGAATTTCTCCCGGTGGATCGCTTCCCCGTTCAGATAAAGGACGACCTGTTCGTTTTCCGCGTCGATCAGTGCCGCCAGGTGCAGCCATTCGCCCAGCCGCGAAGGGGTGATCACCTTCTTCGACACCACCTGCAGGCAGGGCTCGGTGCGCGAATAATGAATCCGCAGCTCGACCTCGCCGGTGGAAAGCAATCGCCAGTGCACCTCGCCCAGATCGATGCCGTCCGTCGTGAGGATGGAACTGTAAAGCCGGTCCAGCCCGTCCACGCGGAGCCAGCAGGCCATGGTCAGGGCCGAAAATTCTCCGGGAATATTGAAACGGCAGCGGTCGGAAAGGCGGCGGAATTCCACGGCCCCCTTTTCCTGCCAGCGTCCCCGGGTCAGGCGGCAGTCGACCAGCAGGCCGTAGGCCGGGTTGTCCCGTCCGCGTTCGGTCAAATTGTGGACCTTCCGCTGGTCGAACAGGTTGCCTTCCGAAAAATTGAAATGAATGAGCAGGGAAGGATCGGCGTTGACCCATTGCCGGTGTTTTTCCCATTTCTCCGCGAGATGTTCCTGTTCTTCCCGCTTCAATTGTTCCAGCATTTGGGCCGTGCCGCCCGGCCGGGCGCGAAAATCACTCGCGGGGGCTTCGACCGGATTGACGATTCCGGCTTCGCGGACGAGAACGTGCTCGCCTTCGCGGAGGGTTTGCACGCCGTCCTGTGCGTCGTGAAGTTCGATTTCCCCTTCGATGACGCTGACGAACGATTTTTCATCGCGGACGTCCACCTGGAAGGAGGTTCCCAGATCGACGATTTTCGTTTGCGGCGTGTCGATGCGAAAACCGACGGCCTGTTCCGGCACGTCGGCCGTCACGCGACCGGCGGCACA
>JAVBQX010000017.1:0-6986 GCA_031548645.1 Thermoguttaceae bacterium | reverse complement strand
GGTGCCGTCGGCGATGTTGCGGCCGCGATAAATCAGCGTGACGCGGTCGCAGTATTCGGCCTCGTCCATGAAATGCGTCGTGACGAGGATGGTGACCCCTTTTTCGACGAGGGCGTTGATGTGCCCCCAAAATTCGCGGCGCGTGAGCGGGTCGACGCCGGATGTCGGCTCGTCGAGGAACAGCACGTCGGGCGAGTGCATCAGCGCGCAGGCGAGCGAAAGCCGCTGCTTGAACCCGAGCGGCAACAGCCCCGCGTTCGTCGCGAGGTGCCGCCCCAGGTCGAACATTTCGATCATGCTCTCGACCGCGTCGCGTTTCGCCCGGTATTTCAGGCCGTAGGTCCCGGCGAAAAACGACAGGTTCTGCCGGACGTTCAAATCGCCGTACAGCGAAAATTTCTGCGCCATGTAGCCGAGCCGCGAACGGGCCTGCGACGGTGATTTCAGCAGATTGTGCCCGGCGATGAAACCTTCCCCTTCGGTCGGCTTGAGCAGTCCGCAAAGCATTTTGAAGGTCGTGCTTTTCCCGGCGCCGTTCGGGCCGAGCAGTCCGAAAATTTCGCCGCGTTTGATTTCGAAATTGTTGTCCCGCACCGCGGTGAACTCGCCGAACCGTTTCGTCAGTCCGCGCGCGACGACCACGGGCCGGTCGTTTTCCGGCACGGTCCGCATTCGCCCCGCGAGCGGCGATTCCCCTTTCGGCATCCCGCCGAGCAGGTCGATGAACGCATCCTCAAACCGCGGCGTCACGGCGACGGTTTCCCCGAAATTCTTCGCAAATGGTTGTTCGGAAAAAGGCAACTCGAAAAAAGGTAGGGCGGTCTCGCCGAGACCGCCGCTCTTCGGCTCGCACGACGTGCAAGCCTTACCCAGCACCACCCGCAGCGCACTCCCCTGCACGGTGCCGTCGATCACCTCGGGGCGTTGCAACAGCTCGACCAGCTTGCGACGGCGTTCCCCCGCGCCGATGCCGCGTACCTGCACGACGCGGCCTTGCATTCGCGAAGTCTGTTCGCCCGGTTTGCCGAAAAAGAGCATTTTGCCTTCGTTGAGCAGCAGCACGTCGTCGCACGCCTCCGCCTCGTCGAGGTACGCGGTGCTCCAAATCACGATCACCTCGTCGGTCACCAGCTCGCGCACCATGCGCCAAAGGTCGTGCCGGCTGATCGGGTCGACACCGACGCCCGGCTCGTCGAGCAGCAGCAGTTTCGGCATCTTGATCAGCACGCAGGCGAGCCCGAGTTTCTGTTTCATGCCGCCGGAAAGTCGCCGCGCGAGCCGCCCGGTGAAACGCTCCAAATCGGTGAAACGCAACAGTTCGGCAAATCGCGTTTCGCGTTGCGGCGGCACGATCCCCTGCAAATCGGCGTACAATTCGAGGTTTTCTTGCACCGTCAGGTCTTCGTACAGCCCGAAGCGTTGCGGCATGTAGCCGAGCCATTCGCGAATGACTTGCGTTTCGCGCACGACATCGACGTCGAACGCGCGGATCGTCCCGGCGGTCGGTTCGAGCAGTCCGGCGATCAAACGCAGCAGCGTCGTCTTGCCCGCCCCGTCCGCCCCGACCAGCCCGGTGATCCGCCCGGGCCGCACCGTCGCCGAAACCGCGTCCAACGCGGGCCGTTCGCTTTTGCCGAACCGTTTTGTGAGTTGGTCGATGGTTATCATTTTTTAACTCCACACTCAACACTCCACACTCAACACTCCACACTCAACACTCCACACTCAACACTCATCACTCCACACTTCTCTCGTCCCTCGCTCACGCTTCGGGCTCTGGTACGTCAAAATACAGCTTCACCGTCACGGGCATGCCTTGCCGCAGGCCGTCGTCGGGAGCGTCGGCGATGACGCGGATGCGGTACACCAGGTCGGTCCGCAGTTGCGGCGTCTCGACGTTCTTCGGCGTAAACTCCGCTTCCGGCGAGATGTAGCCGACCTGTCCGGGATACGGTTTGTCACGGTTCGCGTCGGTGTAAATTTCGGCCCTCATGCCGGGCGCAACCTTGCCGAGTTGCGGCTCGGGCACGTAGACGTAAACCCAGACGGCGTTTTTCAGCGAAAGCGTCACGACGTTCTGACCCGCCTGCACGACGGCCCCCGGCTCTTCGACCCGCGTTAAAATGACGCCGTCGTTCGGGCAAAGCAGCGTTGTGTCGTCGAGCGACGTTTTCGCCCGGTCGCAATTCGCGTTCGCTTCGGCGAGCTGGGCTCGCGCGATGGCGATGTCCTCAAGCCGAAAGCCTTCCTCCAGCAAATCAAGCGTTTCGCTCCCGCGCCGGACTTTCGCCTCCGCCTCGTCACGCTGGGCCAGAATCGCGTCGTATTCGCTTTGCGTCATCGCCTTCGTGGGCAGCAGCTTTTTCGCGCGTTCCAGTTCCGCCTCCTGCCATCGCAGGCCGGCGCGATATTCTTCGAGCGTCGCCCGGGCCTGCCGGATTTCCTGCGGCCGCGATCCGTTTTCCATCATTTCCAGCGACGCCGCGGCGCGATCCCGCTGCGCCAGCGCGACGGCGAGACTTTCCTCGTTCGGTTTCCGGTCAAGCGTCGCGATGACTTCGCCCTGTTTGACGAAATCACCTTCTTCGAACGCAATGCGGTCGATCCGGCCGGAAACACGGAAACCCAAATTCGTCCGGCGAATTTCGACGTTGCCGTACAATTCCAGGTATTCGCGCTGGTGCGCCTTTTGCAGGCTCTCCCAATGCCTGTAACCGAACCATGCACCGATCCCCGCCGCCGCGACCAACAGCAAAATGACGATTTTTTTCATGACGCACGCTCCTGTTCCCATTCGTGGCCCTGTTCCAGTTCGCGAAACACGTTTCTCAATATTAATGCCTTGATTTCGGCGATTTCCTCCGTCGAAAAACCGACGAAACCCGCGACGTGACGCTTCAACAGTTCGCGGCCGATCCGAAAACCGACGATCTGCCCGAACGACCAGACGATTTTGAAGACCGCCTCTTCGTCCGACAGTTCCGGCGTGATGCGTTGCAGCAGTTTCGTGACGTTGTTGAACAGGCCCTTGATGAAGCGCTGATAAATCACGTCGTAAACCGGCGACGGCGACAGGTGTTCGCGCATGATGATCTTGGCGAAGGTGATCACGCCCGGGTCGTAAATCCGGTCAATCAGCGTGTCGACCAACCAGCGCAGCATGTTTTTCGCTTCGTTCGGCGTCAACGATTCGATCGGCGGCAAGGCAGAAAATTTCGCGTTCGCCGCTTCTTCGACGAAATCGACGATCCGGTTGATCGCCGCCTGGTACAGGTTTTCCTTCGTCTTGAAATAATACGGCAAGGCCGAAAGGCTGACCCCCGCTTCTTTGGCTATCGCCCGCGTCGAGGCCAGCTCGACCGGCGTGTCCGAAAAAACGCGAATCGCCGCGACGATGATCCGCTCTTCGGTCTTCAATTTTTCGGGGTCTACCGACATTATTAGTGGTATTTGCATGATTATGTGGACAATAGTGGTTTTTTATTGCTTGTGCGAATGGTACATCTATTGTTATAATAGTACATTTGTACCAAACGTCAAGCAATAGTACTGACGATTCACAAGTTATTCGTGAGAAGGGCGGATTAATTCAAAATGACATTTTTTCAAAAATTGTCACATATTCATGTTTTTTGCTTTCCTTTGACCGTTTGACACACTAAAATTAAGCATAATTGTGACGATTGACTGGAGCGTGTTTCACCACCAAAAAATCGGGGGGTCGCATCATGGGTATTTTTCTTGTGTGCGTGATCGGGTTTTGCTGTCTCATCGCCGGGCCGATCAGTTTCGCCCTCGTCATGAGGCTGTTCGACCGCTTGGAACGTCTCGAAACCGCCAACAAACGCAAAACGGAAACGCTGAAAAGGCTCGTGCAAACCTGTCAGACGCTCCAGGGCAGACTCGACGAACAGGAAAAACTCGCGCGACTGCAACAGCTTTCCCGGCAAGAGACGCCCGACTTGAGCGCAGCGCCAAGCGACTTACCGGTTTCCGAAACCCCGGTCACGAGCGTCACGCTCGAAGCGGAACCGGCGACAGGAACTGATTTCGTCCCCGCCGAAACGGTTCCCGTTGAAACACAATTTGAAACCGCACCGACAGAAGCCGCTCCCGTTGCGCCGTCGGTGCCGTTCGCGATTTTCCCGGAAACGGCCGAACCTCAAGCCGTAGTGCCCCAAACCGTCGAGCCGCCGATCGCCGCGTCGCAAATCACCGATTCGTCGGCGCTCGAAGAAGCCTTGCAAACCGCCAGGGAACACGCCGACCGGCGCGAAGACGGGTTTTGCACTCCCTTCGAACCGAGCGTCACGCCGGCAAGCGCTTTCGAACAACAGCCCGAACCCGTCGCACCGAAAACAGCCGAACCTCCGGTCAAAACACGACCTGCAACTCCACACTCCAAACTCCGCACTCAAGACACGTCCACCCCCTGGCTTTCGCTCGAACTGCTGATCGGTCGCAAGGTGCTGCCCTGGGTCGCGAGCGGACTGTTCCTGCTGTTCGCGGTCTTTTTGTTTCAATACGCATTCGAAAAAAGATTGATCACCGAAGTCCACAAAACCATCGGCATGGGCTTGTTGTCCGTCGTTTTTCTCGGCGTCGGAAAATATTTTGCCGTCAAGCGGCTGCGCTATTTTTCGACCGCCCTGACCAGCGCCGGCATCTCCATCGCGTTTCTCACCGGCTATGCCACCTACGGCTTTTACAGTCTGCTCCCGGCCCGATACGCGACGGGCATCATGACCGCGGTCGTCGTCGGCTCGTTCCTGCTTTCGCGCTATTACGTTTCGCGGCTGCTCGGCATCGTGTCGATCATCGCCGGGCTGGCCGTGCCGGTGCTGCTCGGTTCCGAAATCGATTATTACAACGAGTTTTTCTCCTATTTGATCCTGCTCAACGTCGGCACCGTCGTGCTGATCAACGTGATGAAACGCCCGCCCATCGCGGTGTTGGCCTTCATCGGCACGCAGGTCGAGTTCTGGCTCTGGTATCGCGGGAGTTACGCGCCGGGAAAAATCGGGAGCATGCTCGCGTTCCAAGCGGCCTTTTATTTCGTCTACCTGGTCGACACGAGCCTTGCGACGCTGCGCCCGAAACAACGGGCCGGCTGGGACGACGCGATGCGGGCCATTCTCTCCCCGGCCCTGTTTTACGGGACGAGCTGGTTTCTCCTGCAACGGGTCGATCCCGAATTCACCGACCAATGGCTCGGGGTCATCACCTTCGCGTTTTCCGCATGGTACGCCGTGCTGGCCGTCATTTACGCGCGGCGGCTTTCCCGCATCTGGAACCGCAAGGCCAACGACGAGTTGAAACTCTATTGGACCGGCGGCCCCGCCGCGGCGACGATCATGTCGCTCGCTTTTCTCGCGCTGGCCATCCCGCTGCATTTCGAGGCCAGCGCGATCACCATCGGCTGGGTCACCATCGGCGCGGCGCTCTGGTGTTTCGGTAACCTGCTGGGCAACCGCACCTTCGTCGTCATGTCGCTCGTGTTCCTCGCGCTCGGCGTCGGTCGCATGATCGGTTTCGATCTTTTGCACCGCGACCCGACGCTGCTCACGCCGCTCGTCAACGCCTACGCGTTGCCGGTGTTCAGCGCCGGGCTGGTCCCGTGCGCGGCCGGCTGCATCGGGCATCATGTTTTGAAAGTGGTCAAACCGCCGGTTCAAGATGGGTGGCCGACCTCCGAATGGGAACTTAAATCGCAGTTCAATTACCTGCTCGGCTATTTCGGCCTGCTCGTCACGATCGTCATTCTTTCGGTCGAGACCTTCGAATATTGCCGGCTGCGGCCCGGCGATTTCGCGATTCCCGGCATCGCCTGCGGGGCCTTCGCCCTGACCGAACTTTGGACCCTCGTCGGCTTCGTGCTGCTGGTCGTCGCCCTCGCCTGCAAGGCGCCGACGATCCGCGTCGCTTCATTGATCCTGTTCGGCGTCGCCGCCTGCAAACTGCTGATCGCCGACCTGTTCGGCCGCGTACAATTTTCGATCGAATTGTTGCCGATCGTCAACACGCTCACCGCCGCGCTGGCCGCCGTGTCGCTCGTGCTGATCGTTTTGCCGCTGATCCTGCGGCTCTTCGACCGCGCCCCGACCCGGGAAATCCGCCTCACCGCCCACCTGCTCGCCTGGGCCGGCGCCATCGCGCTCTTCGTCCTCGCGTCGATCGAGTGTTATTACCATTTCATCAAAAATCCGCTCAATCTCGAAAACGTCTTTCAAATTGACGCCCGCGTCTTCTTTGCACACGCGTCGCTTTCCGTGCTTTGGGGCCTGATCGCACTCGTGACGTTTGCCGTCAGCATGGTCGCGAAAAACAAGCCCGCTCGCATCGCGGCCACGGTCATCCTCGTATTGGCCGGCGTCAAAATCATTGCCCTTGAGCTTTTTGTGCGGCCATGTTATTTCCTGGCGTATGCCAATCCCTATTTCATCACAATTTTCGTTCCCTCACTGGTCGCCATGATCGCCGGTGTTTGGGCCGTGCGGATCCGCCCGCTCGCGTCGGAAAGCGAACGCATGGCCTTTGCCGCGTCCGGCGTTTGCGGACTGTTATTCGTGATCATCAGTTCGTCTTACGAATGCTGGCATCATTTTATGGTATACGGGATATATATGGTAACTTCATCTGATGCCATTACATTTGAACTTGACGCAACCGGTTATTTTGAGGGCCGTGCGATCTTGTCCGTCTTCTGGTCGATTTGGGCCATCGTGCTGTTCACCATCGGCATGATGTCGCGCTCGCATATTTTGCGTGTGCTGGCGATGCTCCTGTTGACCGTCACCGCGATATTCACCGCGTCGGCGCAACTGTTTTCACGACCCGACGCCTACGAAACGGCCCTGGCGAATCCGTATTTCCTGAGCATCGCGTTCGCCTTCATGACGATGATCGTGCTCGCCGTCTGGGGCACGCGATTGCAGCGGCTCGCGTCGGGCGAGGAACGCGGCTTTCTCACCGCGATCGGGCTGGGC
>JAVBQX010000058.1:0-3642 GCA_031548645.1 Thermoguttaceae bacterium | reverse complement strand
ATCCACGATTTCGAATTCGCGATGATCGGGCAGACGACCGAAAGCGTCGCGAAGTACATCAGCAGCGGACAATTCGGGCTTTGGCACGAAACCGGCAAAATCAACGACGCCGCAAAAGAAGCCGCCCGGGACGGCATCGGTCTTGGGGAAGCGATCGGTCGGATGATCGACCGCGAAAACTTCCCGCACAAGGAATACAGCCTTCTTTGGAACGCCTACAAGTTGCAAATCCCGGTGACGATCCACGTCGGAATCGGTTGCGACATCATTCACGAGCATCCCAACTGTGACGGTGCGGCGCTCGGTGCGGCGTCATACACCGATTTTTTGATTTACACGCAATCGGTCACCAACCTCGAAGGGGGCGTATTTTGCAATTTCGGCAGTGGCGTCATCGGCCCCGAGGTCTACCTCAAGGCACTGGCCATGTCGCGAAACGTCGCGCACCAACACGGGAAAAAAATCGCGAATTTTACGACCGCCGTGTTCGATCTCCTGCCGCTTGAAGGAAAGGACGTCAACGAAACGCCGCCGAAAAGCGACCCGCGATACTTTTTCCGGCCGTGGAAAACGATTCTTTCGCGCACCGTGGCCGACGGCGGCGAAAGTTTTTACGTGGCCGGGGAACACAAATGGACGATTCCCGCCTTGGCGGCGAAAATTCGAAAGGGGACACATGACTCCTGAGCGGCTCAACGAAATCATGTCGCGATTTTCCCGAACGCGCATTGCCGTCGCGGGCGATTTTTTTCTCGACCGTTATTGGGAAATCGACGCGACGCTGGATGAGCCGTCCATTGAAACAGGCCTGACGGCCTACCAGGTGACGTCGGTGCGGACCTCGCCCGGAGCGGCAGGAACGGTCGTCAACAATCTCGCCGCACTCGGCATCGGAAAAATTTTCACGGTCGGTTTCGTCGGCAACGACAGCGAAGGTTTTGCCTTGAAACGCGACCTCGCGAACCTCGGCGTCGATCAAACGCACCTGCGCGAAACCGCGGAACAGTCGACGCCATGTTACACGAAACCGCTTCGCAATCAAATCGAATTGAACCGCTTCGACATCAAGAATCGCAAGCCGACGTCGTTTGAAGTCGAGCAAAAAATCATCGACTCGCTGCAAACGCTTGTCACGCAGGTCGACGCCGTCATCGTGATGGACCAGGTGAGCGAAGAAAACTGCGGCGTCGTGACGACGCGTGTTCGCGATTTTCTCGCTTTGCTCGGGCGACGACATCCCGAACGGATCATTTACGCCGATTCCCGCGAGCGAATTTCGTTGTTTCGCGAGATGATCATCAAGTGCAACGAATATGAGGCGTTGCAGATATTGAAAGAACAACCGTCCCAAGCAAGCCCGTCACTTGAAAAACTGTCGGAATGCGGCGTCATGCTTTCGCGGAACACCGGGCGGCCTGTTTTCATCACGATGGGCGAACGCGGCCAACTGGTGGTCGATGCGACGACCGATCAACCGGGCATCGAACATGTCCCGGCGGTTCGCGTCGACCGTGAAATCGATATTTGCGGGGCCGGTGACGCGACGAGCGCCGCTCTTGTCAGTTCGCTTTGTACGGGAGCAACGCCCGCGGAAGCGGCCGCAATCGGCAATCTGACGGCCTCGGTCACGATTCGAAAAATCGGCCAAACCGGCACCGCGACGCCGAAAGAAATCGCCGACGCTTTGTAAATGTTAAAAACCATGACGTTGTATTGGTGATTGCTTCGGCTTTCCGGAAATGGTACAATGCGGCGTAGTCTGTGAATTTTTTGAAATTATCCAATCGGAGGTGACGGGCCATGCGTAAATTACTGATGGTTTTTCTGTTTTCGGCGGCGCTTTGCATGACGGCCTTGCAGACGCTTTATGCCGGTGAAATCTGGCAGATCGGCAAGCAGGATAACTCGAACGGCGAGTTTTATTCCCACCATGAATACCTGCAAAAATATCCCAACGGGGCCGAATTCATTGTCGGGACGAGCAACCCGAAGGAAATCTGGCCCGACACACAGCCCGGTCCCGCCGACACATGGGCCGGGAGCAAATCGCACAGCATTTCGGTCGTGTTCGATCTCCCCGAAGTGAAAAAGGATGTCGTGTATGAACTCGTCCTCAGCGGTACGTCGCATTATTCGCTGCCGCCGCTGTTCGTGCTTGATCTCAACGGCACGACGCAGGAACTTCAAACCGAACCGAACGCGACCAGCGATGCCGCGATCCACACCGGCAAGTCCGAATCGAAAACCTATCGCGTTGCCTTTTCGCCCGATGCGTTCAAGGAAAAAGGGAACAAGCTGACGATCACCACGAAAAAAGGTTCATGGTTCGTCTACGATTGCATCGGCTTGTTTGCGAAAACGGGGAAAATTGAAGGAATCAAAATTGTGCCGGTGCGAGGCGTGATGAATTCGATGACCACGGTTTATAACAATGATCGCGGAACGGAAAACGCAGGAAAACCGGTTCAGGAAAAACGTTTTACCCGCAGGATCATCATTGATTTTCTGGGAGAAGTCCTGACGCAGCCGATGGGGCTTAAAGTCACTGCGCACTATCAGAGCGGGCGTTCGGAACTCCACGGTTCCATTGACCCCAAAAAGAGTTTTTACTTTTATGAGTATGAACTGTCCACGTCAAAACTCGAAGATATTTTGGGGGCTACTGATCTTGAAGTGCAACTTGTGGATCAGAACGGTGTGGTCGTTACCGCGACAAAAGCCACCCTTCCCCCCGAGCGTCCGTGGGAAGTTCACCTGATCCACCAGACGCATCTCGACGTCGGTTACACGCACACGCAGCAGGACGTGCTCGCGCGGCAGGTGGAATCGCTGAAAGAGGCCTTGCAATATATCGACGAAACGAAGGACTATCCGCCGGAAGCCCGGTTCAAATGGCACCCGGAGGGGATGTGGGCGATTGACGAATTTTTCCGCACAGCAGGCCAAGAGGAAAAAGCGAAATTCATCGCCGCCGCGAAGGCACGGGACATCCATCTCGACGTGTTGTACGCCCAGGCGATGACCGGGATGTACAACGAGGAAGAGCTTTACGAACTCATGGGAAGCGCCGTAAGTTTCGGCAAGGAACACGGCGTCGTGATCGACAGTGCGATGCAGACCGACGTGCCGGGCTACACCTGGGGGTTGATCCCCGCGCTGGTGCAGAATGGCGTCAAGTACCTGACCATGGGGCCGAACCACATCCACCGTGTCGGACGGCTGTATTATTGGGGGGACAAGCCTTTTTATTGGGTGTCGCCCTCGGGCAAGGAAAAAATTCTCTGCTGGATGCTCGGCACCGGATATTACCAGTTTCACGGCAAGCCGCGCGACCACGAGTTGCAGGAATCCGAAATTTTCCGATTGATCGACCGTTACGAAGGTCTCGGCGAAGCGTATCCGTACGATCTTTTGATGGTCCGCTACGGGCTTGAAGGGGACAACGGCCGCCCGAACCGGAAAATCAGCGACGCGGTCAAGGCGTGGAACGAAAAATACGTCTATCCGAAGCTGATTCTTTCGCGGAACAGCGACGCGATGGTCGAAATGGAAAAACGCTACGGCGACAAACTCCCCGTCGTGACCGGCGATTACACCGGTTATTGGGAAGACGGCGCCGCGAGCACGTCCGAAGCGACGGCG
>JAVBQX010000172.1:0-14281 GCA_031548645.1 Thermoguttaceae bacterium | reverse complement strand
TCGAGCGTCGGCGTGCCGGGATAGCCGGTCAGTTCGACGTAACGGAACCCGTGATAGGAAAATCGCGGTTGATACGTTTCGCCGTTCGGGTCGCCTTTGAGCGTGTAAATGTCGCGCACTTTCGCGCCGCGGATGTTGGCCATGTACAAATTGCCGTCATCGAGCAGCGTTTCCGCGTGTCGCAATTGCACTTTCGTTCCGGCGTCCCCTTTGACCTGGAGCCGGCACCAGCCGACCATGTTCTGCCCCATGTCAAAGACCCAAACGCCGGGCGAAACTTCTTTCAGCGACTTCGGCTTCATCTCCCCCGTCACCCGCATCGGCGGCATGTTCTGCGCGACGAACTTGCCTTTCGGGGCGTCGACTTTTTTGGCGTTGTGCCAGCCTTGATTGAGTGCTTCAAGTCGGGCGTCATAAATTTCGCCGTCGTAATCGTTGTTTCCGCGAATCGGACCTTCGGTCGTCAATGCCCAATCCGTGTTGCTGACGATTTCCTGTTTCGTACCATCACCATATTCAAGCACCATCTTGAACAACAGTTTCGGGAAACCGTAATCTTTCGTAAACATCGGCTCATCCCGCCGCGGTGCGTAATAACGACCGTTGCCGAGAATGACGCTCAGTTCGTTTGGTTCAGCTTCCTCAAAATCAACCTTGACACCATTAACACCTTTTTCACCAAAAGCAACCGTTTGCCTGATATCTTCGGGAGCGATTTCATAGGTCACATAAGGCACACTGACATCATAATCCTTCAAAATTGGATCAAGCACATGGTCACCGATTTTTTTGCCGTTCAAGTACAATTCATAATAACCGAGGCCGCTGATATAAGCTGTGGCACGTGTGACAGGTGTTCGTGTCATTGCACCAGTGGGCGTAAAATTATGGAAAAGATACCGTGCCGGAATATCCACTCGCGGCTGGCCGACGTTGATTTCGCCCCAAGGACCGTCGCCGAATTTTTTGAACGACACGGCGTTCGACCAATCGGCGTCATCGAACCCGTCGAGATTCCAGCGTTCCGGCGTGCCGGGCGAGGTTTTCCAATTGGCATCGGACGTGAAATTGAGTTCCGGGCTGTTTTTGAATTGCACTTTCACCGCCCCGATCATCCCGCCAGGGTTCGGGGCTTCGCCCAAATTATTGACCTCGACGGCAATGAAATTTTTGCCCGGCTTGAGATGTTTCGCGATGTCGGCGGCCGGGGCGTTCTTGAAATTCGTCCCTTCGCTGACCATTCGCCCGTTGACGAACACCTTGCACGCGTTGTCCCCGGTGAACGCACAGACGGCATAGGTGATTTCATCGTTCGGCAGCTCAAACGTCTTGCGGAACGCCGCGATGCCGACGCGGCAACTTCCGTCGTCGTTCGGTTTTTCGCTCCACACCCATTCGGCCTTGCTGATGTCCGGCGGCGCGATCTGTTCCGGCACCGTGTCGTCACCGATCCATTGGGCATCCCCCCACGGATTTGCGTCAAGCGTCGAGGGGAACAACCCGGTGGTGAACGTCGAACTGACCGGCTGCGATTCCACGCCGTTTTTGTCCGTCACGATAACCGACCATGTGTAACTCGTTCCCGCACGAAGCATGTCACCGGCGTATTCGATGTTGACGCTGTTGCCGCTCTTGACGGTTTTCGTATTCCAAACCGGCGGAAGCACACCGCCCAATCGACCGTCCGAGTATTTTTTCGGCGTCGGAAACACGACGATGCGATACGCCGTTTGCTCATCACCTTGGACGTCGGATTGCAATTTCCAGCTGAACCGCGGCTTCGGTTCGTCAATTCCCTGCGGTTCGGTCATGTACTCGACCCGCAAATCGTACGGCGTCAAAGTGCAGGCTTTTTGACTTTGCTGCGCAAATCCCCGCGATATGCCCGCAATCATAAGACAAACGACCGCCGAGGCGATCAAGGTTTTCAAAATTTGGTGTTTCATGGCTGTATTCCTTTTGTCGTATTACCATTACACGATTCTTTGTGTTTGACAGCGCGTATTATCGCATATTGCTCGCAAGAAATCAATAAGGCGGCGTACCGTTGCAGGAGAACTGCAAAGTCCGAATATTTCTCGCAGAGACGCAAAGGACGCAGAGTGATATTTCGCACCAAATAATAAAATAATTGCTGCAAAACACCACTGTTTATATAGTTATGCAATTTGCAAAATATGACTTATTATGAATTCCTCTGCGTTCTCTGCGCCTCTGCGAGAAACAAATTTTACCTCAATTCAACTTCGCAGTTCTCCTGCGTACCGTTGTTACGGCTGCAATTTGACGAACACAGGCTCTCCCTGTCGCGTGATGATTTCGGCGGTCAGCGTGACCGTGCCGTCGGGGGCGATTCGACCGCATTCCAGGAGTTCGCAGCGGAATCCCGTGATCCCGTCGAGCGGCCGCACGACATAAAGCGTTCCCGCCGGCGGGGGCGTTTCCTTCGTCAACAGGGTCCACTGTTCGTCGCGACGCACGGGAAAACCGATCCAGCGGAACTCGCGCTGCTGTTCGACGAGGCAGGCGTTGACGCGGTCGGCGGCGGTTTTCATTTCCTCCGCCGTCGGGAAGGTAATCCTCGCGAGAATCGAACGGCACTTGTCCCGCACTGGGTCGTTCAGAATCTTTTCGCCGTCCATCCAGTTGGGCGCGTCGGCGAATTCCGGCGTCCCGTCGTCGAGCAGCGCCGCGACCGGTCGGAATCGCTCGGCGAACACCGAATCGCATTTCGAAAAATCGGCGATCATCGGTTTCAGCAGCACGACCTTCAAAATCGGGTCGATCCCGTCCGCGTCAAACAGCTTCTTCGTCAACGCGTAACAGGTGTCCGACCATTTTTCGAGGCTGATGTTGTCGAGCGATTTGATCGCGGCCATCGCGTAATTGTACTGGTTGACCTTCGGCACGGCGGCGAAGAATGAATCGTCGAAATTGCGCGAGGCCGACTTCGAGTAAAAGCCCGTCACGTAGGGGTAACTGCCGCGACCGGTCGGTTCGCGAAGAACATAATACCACGCATCGCCCGGCGTCGCATACACGGTCCAAAGCTCGCGCTGCGTCAGCTCGCGCAATACGGCCTTGATGTTGTCGAAGGGCTTGCGTTCGGCCAACGGGTCGCTCGTCCGCCGGCTGGCCGCTTCGAGATACGGTACGCCGTATTTGGCGAAATCCTCCGACGCGAAATCACGGATGCCCGCGTAACGCTGCGTGTACAGTTCAAGCGCCCGGGCGGCGGTCGCCTCTTCGTTCGTCTCGTGACCGGTCACGGCGGCCAGCGATTTTCGGAAGGTTTCCGTGTACAGCAGCGATTCCCACGTCCCCGACGTGGCGGCGACCTCGCGGAAATCCGGCGTTTCCCCGCGCCGCGGAAACTGTTCCGCGTAGGCATTGAGTTGCTTGACGAACGCGTCCGCGTTGCCGACGCTGCCGAGCAGCAGCGCGAGCCGCTCGCTCTGCTCCCGTTCGACGTCGAGATTTTTGATCGCCTGTGACGCGTTGGCCGCCGCGCGGTTGACCCGCTGCACCAGCCCCTTGCTCAGGCCGGGCATTCGGGCCAGGTGTTCCAGGTCGGCCGAAATCGCACGCAACCGGTCCTGCCGTTCGCGAAAGGTCACGCTTTCGTCACGCTGCACGGTCATCGCTTCGCGCGTCAGGCGAGCCAGTTCGGTTTCGACTTTCGCATCAATTTGGTGCTGCGTTTCGGCGATGTATTTTTCGAAAAACGGCCGCATCGCGCTGACCTGCGTTTTTTCATCTTCACGCTGTGCCAGTTTCACCGCCTGTTCGTATGCGAGCACGTCCGGCGTCTTTTCCGCCTCGGTCGAATTTTTCGCGAGTCGGTAATATTCCTCGAACAGGCTTCGCCGTTTCTTGTCGGCATCGATTTTCCGCGACAGTTCGGCGTTGAGTTTTTCGATGTCCGGTCGCTTGAGCAAACCGGCATGATGCGTTTCGAGATTTTTTTGAAACGCTGCCGCGTCCGCCGGCGGCGGACCGTCCGTTTCGAGCATCTCCCGCAGCGTCGCAAGCGTCTGTTCGGCCCGTTGATGATCCTGCCACCACGCAACGGTCGCGATCGCGCCCGCCAGCAACAACACAACCCCCGTCGCGGCCACGGCGATGTTGACATGTCGTTTTCGCTTCGAGTGTTGTTCCCGCGACCGGATCACGGCGTGATATTCCTCCTCCACCTGCTCGGGAATCGGTTCCGAAACGTCTTTCGCCGCGACCGAGAGCGTGTAATGCGTCCGGGCCAGTTCGTCGGTCGACGTCCCGCCGTGCAATTCACTCTTGAGTTGTCGCAGCGCCGCTTCGTATCGGGCGACCAGTTTGCGGCGTTTCCGGTCGTCGTTGAGCCAGCGCACGGCCTCTTCCGCCTGGTCCGAGAGTTCCGCCGGCATGGCCATGCCCGACTCGCTGACGATTTCCCGAATCTCGTCGACGAGAGCCTGCCCCCGCTCGACGTTTCGCTCGTCATGGGCCGATTGCAACTGCCCGACCAGTTCTTCGAGCCGCTTGTTGAGCGAATGAAAGTGTATCCCGCGCAGCGTGACGTTCAGCTTGTCACGCAGGTACGCCGGGACGGGCACGCTCCAGTTTTGCGAAATTTCCTTCTGCAATTTCCGCATCGCGACGTAATTGTTTTCCGAAACCGCCTGGTCGACGTCCCGGCCGAGTTCCTTGAGCCGCTCTTCCTCGAAGGCTTCGAGGTCCTTGCGCCACGACGGGTTGATCGGGTCGGCCGCGGCGATCGAACGCAAGACCTGCAAACGCTCGGCCAACGGGGCCCGTTCGACGGCCATGACACGGTATCGTTTTTGCAGCGGTTCGAGCGAGGCCGACTGGCAATAGGCGTCGTTCAACTGCTGGGCCAGTTCTTTCGGGAACGGCGGCGGCAACCGATAGCCGAACGATTCGAGCACGCTGAGCCATTCCTCCCGTTCCGGAAAATCAAGCAGGTTGTAGATGTCGAACAGGTTCGGCTCGACATCGGCCAACCGCACCGCCTCGGCCGTATTGCCCGAACGCAGGTAGGCGATGCAGGCCTTCAACCGGCTCGACATGTCTTTGCAGGCTTTCGCGTAATCTTCGGCCAGCGAACGGTACAGGTCGGGCGAAACCAGTTCGTCGGACGCAAACGTGCTGCGTATTTCGTCAATCAATATCTGGTAATTTCTCATTGCGTAACGGCCGTTGTGTTTCTTGTTTTTGGGGGAATCTATTATTCCTGCTTGCTTTGACTCGTAACGACATGCGTGATTCGCGTCCCGTTGCCGGGAACGGTTTCCGACTGATACACGTCGTAATCGAATGTCGCCTGCGTCGGGTCCCGGTTTTTCGGCGATACGGCGAAATTCTCGGCGTGACAATGCAGCAAGGCATTGATGATGTCAATCCGGCGCTGCACGGCGGCGTCCTCCGAGCGAAATGCCGCGACATTGGCCAGCCAGGTTTCGTCGCCTGTCAGTTCGTCGACCCACGCCGATTTTTTAGCGTCGTCGATGTCACTTGATTCCGGCAGCGAAATTTCCGCAAACGGCGAACGGTTCGGCGCCCGGTTACCGAGTTGCATCTTGTTGATTTCGTTGATCGACTTGACCAGTTCGTCGAAGAGTCGGTATTCGACCCGCCCGAGCGCAAAACCCGTGTTCGTCGGCGTCACTTCGAAGGCCGCGACGCACAACGGCGCGTCACGCAATGCGTCAATGCGTGCGTACAGCTCAATGCGTTTCGACGGTTCCGGGCCGCCGACGTTCCCCGGGCTTTCCGCGATTTCAAAAATCAACGCCCCCGCCTGTCGTTCGGGCGCGGCCAGCGTCATCAAAAGCGTGTCGTCGCCGGCGTCGGGCAGGTCGAACAGCGTCGCCGGCAACTCGTCCGCAAAACCATCCGCCGCAAACAGTTCGACGGTTTTCGCTTCGATGCCCGAACCTCCGCCGTTCCGCCATATGCTAATGATCAGCTTTTCACCGTAAAGCAACGGCGGGGCATCATCGGCATTTATGTTGTCGGTATTTGCGGCATCCGATGTCTGCAATTCGTTGACGGCGTGTTCCGACATCGCATCCGGTGCCGCAGGCGACGTTTTTCCCTGTGTTGCATTCGCTCCCACTCTTGGTGCCGTGTTCGCCGCATCGGTTGGCGTGAGGGGGGCATTTTTGGTCGGTCTGTTTGCAGGTCTGACGTCTTGCGACGAATTTTGCACTGGCCGTCGGAGCGCGGATTGAGCCGCCGGATCGTTGCAGCCCTTCGCAAAAAACAACACTCCCAACAATAAGGCCGGCACCCCGAAAAACAACAGGCCGATTCCGAGCAGCATGAGCAGCCCCCATTTTTCCTGTTGCCGGGTTTCCTGGAGCCAATGGTCGCGATGCTCGTAAAATCGATCCTGCTTTTGCCGCTTTTTTTTCGCTTTCGACTTTCGCGTCTTTTCAACCGGCACCGTTTCGACCGCCGCATCTTCCGTTTGTGAGTTCGTTACGTCTAAAGTTTTAACGTTATCGGGCCGGCGTTCCGGCAATGATTCACTTTGTCGTCGTTCGGCGTCAAGCGTGTCCGAAAGCCCCGCGATATTTCCGAGGTTGAGAAAGGCGGTGGGCGCCTTCCCGCTTCGGGCGGCTTTGACCAACGGCCCCGGCACCGGCGTTTTGAGCGGCTGCGTCAGGTCGATGACCGTCGCATCGTTGGCGAGTTCAACCTGCGACATTTCAGGCGACCCCGCGATGATGCAGCGCCACCGGCAGCCGACCCCGCTCGGGAATCGCGTATAATACGTCGTCATGGTCGTTTGCCAGCGCAGTTCCGGCGGCAACAGGGCCAGCGATTCCCCGAACAGCGCAATCGCGTCCGTTTCCGGCGTCACGACCAGGTTGACCGGGCGGTTTTCCCGGGCGGTTTCAGCCAATATGCCGCCCCAACCGGCGTCGCCGGTCAGGTTTTCCCAGTGCCGGCAGATTTTCGGCGGCGATTGAATTTGCGGAAACGCCGCCGGTTTCATGATCAGTTTGGGTTCGCCGTCCCACTTGCGGAAAAACCGCCCCTCGCAGGCAAGCAAGGCCGCCGGCCCCGCCGCGGACAGTTCCGACGCGTCGAGCACGATGTGATGCGCGATTTTGTTCGAACGTTGCGTGTAGTCGATGCCCGCGTCGGCGATGCGCGAAAGCACGTGCCAGTCCGTCCCCCCGACTCGCAAAACGAGGTGCGACCGCACCACCGGGTTGGCGACTTGCCGACTTTGACCCGGCGAGAAAAGATGCCGGTAACCGCTCAAGGCTTCGAGACGCAACATAAGATTCGGCGGCATGCCGGCACTGCACGCGACGGTGCAAAATCCCTGACTGCCGGGTTTCAAACCCTTCGGCGCGGAAGTATAAACCAGTTCGTGCATCCGGGGAAACCACCTCAAAAAAGCGTTGATTCCGTCGCCTGGTGACCAAAGCTGAATTCGTTTTCACAAAAATGTTTACGCAAAACGTTTGCGTAAACCGCACATCAGCTTCCATTATAGAAAAACAAGGCGAATTTCGCAAGCGAAAAAGACGCTGTTTCAAGAGGATTGCAAATCTTCAGTTTTGCCTAAAGTTTGTTCCTGTTTACTGTTATGCTTTACATAGCCAGTGAAGTCCGTTTTTCCCGGGATTTCAAGCGTTTTTTGGGAAGACACGCGATTTCAAAATGAAAGAATTGCGCACAGTAAGCAGTTTTATTGTCTTTTGAAACTGCTTTGAGAATGATCGACCTGCGTTCCCGATTGCTGTTCTTGGTTTCCCGGCGCATACCAAATGCAGGTCATGCTCGGCTCAGGTGGGTGTTCCGCGCAGGAGATGGTCGGCGCCGGCGGCGAGCAGTTCGTCGGCGACGTCGCGGCCCAGTTGCGAGGCGGTTTCGCGGATTTCGGCCATGTCCTGCGCGAAATTGAGCGGCACGCGTTGCGAGGCTTCGAGTCGCTGCCTGCCGTCGGGTGACAGCACGCGGGCGGTGAGCGTCACGATTGCCGCCGTTGCCAAATCGTCGGTCGGCCGATTGTACTGCATGCTTTCGTTTTCGGGAAATTCAACGCCACCCAGCGCGGCGACCGGGGCCAGGCAACCGCCGCGGAGCGAACGCAGCAGCGAACGTTCGGCGATGACGGCCGCGAAGGTCGGCGGGTCGTTGAGGCAATCAATCGCATCCCGAAGCGATTCGGCGTCGGTAACGCGGGCTTCGATGCCGAGCGTCCCCTGGCCGATGGCCGGCAGGAATTGCGGCGGTTCGAGCGGCGACGCGACACGGGAATCCAGCCCGAGCCGCACGAGCCCCGCTTCGGCGAGAATGACGGCCGCGTATTCGCCGGCGTCGAGTTTTTTCAATCGCGTTTCGACGTTTCCGCGAATATCGGCGATTTGAAACCGCGATCCGTACAGGTTGAGCAACTGGGCCTTGCGGCGGACGCTGCCCGTGCCGATGACAGAACCGTCGGGCAGCGCATCAAGGTCGGTCGCAACGTTCGAAACGAAGGCGTCGCGAAACGGTCCGCGCCGGGGCGAGGCGACGAATTCGAGCCCCTCGACCGGTTCCGTCGGCAGGTCCTTGAGGCTGTGCACGGCCAGGTCGATCGCGCCGTCGAGCAGGGCCCGTTGAATTTCCTTCGTGAAAACGCCTTCGACGCCCAGCTCTGCGATCGGCTGGCGGTTGTCCCGGTCGCCGCGGGTCCCGATTTCGACGATTTGCGTCGCGAAACCGTGCCGCCGCAGCTCCGCCTCGATCGAATGGGCCTGCCACATGGCCAAGGCGCTGCCGCGCGTTCCGATACGAATGGGGGTCATGGCGTTTTTTGGTGTTGAACGTTTATAAGTATTTAATTCGCCGGACAAACCCGGCGGCTAAGAATTCTGCATTCTTCATTCGTTTGTCCCTCGCTTACGCTTCGGGCTCTGATTGGACATCTCACACGATGCGGCGTTGCATGTAAACGACGTCGAACAGTTCGTCGAACTTGCGACCGGCGCCGACGATGCGTCCGCATTCGTTGAAACCGTGTTTGGCGTGAAACTGGAGACTCGGCTGGTTTTTCGAGGAAATGCTCGCGACGATGTTGTTGACGCCCAGCGCGGGCGCCTGTTCGATGAGCGTTTCGAGCATCTGTCCGCCGAGCCCCTTGTGGGTGTGGTCGGGGTGCAGAAAACTGGTGATTTCCGCCGTCTGTTTCAGGCACGGGGCCGGGTGATAGGCGTGCAGGAACGCGAAGCCGACCACATCGCCGTCTCCGTCGATGGCCACGAGCGCGGGATAACCTTCCGTCATTTGCAGGAACTTTTCGAAAAACTCTTCCGGCAACGGCGTCGCGAAATAGGCCGAAAAACCGTTCTCGATGTAATGGTTGTAAATGCCCATGACCGCCGGGCCATGCTGTCGTCGGATCGGTTCGAATGTGTAGGACATGCAAATCTCCCTTTCTCTATGCGTCTGATCCAATCGCAATATTCCTCAAAGTTCCCCAGCAACACCTGTTCGATATGGATTTATCCACAGATTTCGCAGATGAACACAGATATTTTAATAATCATCTGTGAAAATCTGTGTGAATCTGTGGATAAAAAATGTAGTGGCTTTGTTAAATTCATGTGTGGGTATTCGATTGCGCAATCATATTAAACAAATTTGACGGTGACCAGCTTGCCGTCCTTTTCGAGCCGCTCGACCATGTGCGGGACGAGCACCTTGCGGGACAGCACGCCGCGTTGCAGAAACGAGATGTCGCGGTTCGCCTTGTTTTCGGCGCCGCCGACGATGAAATTGACGCGGTCGGCCACGCCGAGCAGCAGTCGGAGTTCGGTCACGCCGCTGTCCTCGTTCAGTTTTTCGATGTCCTCGTCCATGATGTTGTAGACCTGGTTGAGCGTGATGGCGCCTTCCGTGACGAGGTCGATCCCGTGAATCGCGTAACGCGGCGGGGCGATCGTGCTGGTCGGCTCCTGTTCCACCTGCAAGGGCTCGTCGAGGTATTTGGCCACGATCTGGGCCGTCGTTCCGCCGCACACGGCCTTGAGACCCGGCAGTTCGAGGAACTGCTTGACGATTTCGCGGTCGATTTCGCGATCCGTCGGCGGCCCGGTCATGATATTGAGCGTCTGCCCGTTCCGGCAATAGGCCAAAATGACGCTGCAATCGTCGCCGTAATCACTTCGCGGGGACATGACCGCGGCCCCGGACGCGACCTGTTTGGCAAAGGGCGAAAAGCGCGTCGCCTGCCGTTGCGGCTGATCGCCGAACATGCCGCGCCAGCGTTGCAGGGCTTCCTGGTGCAGGCGATGCGGAATTTGCGTCAGGCTGACGTTCCCGGCAAGGCATTCGCTGACCATGCGGACGACGCCTTCGGTCTGCCACTCGGTGTTGGGGCCATACCCAATACCCGCCTGCGTGATACCGTCACTCATGAGCAGGATGCCTTCCCCGACGTCGAGCTGGCAGTTGCTTTCGATGGCCAGGCCGCCCGGGAGGGAAAACGGCCGGTTCGCGAGGGCCGAGGCCCCGTGCCGACCGACGAGCACCGGCGCGGGCGCGTCATAGGACAACACGGTGGCGTTACCATCAGAGCGGATTCGCGCAACGGAAAACGCGGCAAAAGGTTTGCCGGGGTCACGCGATTGCTGCATGGTTGACGCGACTTTGGAAAAGGCTTTCCGTAGCGAAAATCCCCGCGACACGGACTCGAAAAGTCGCGCCACGCACATTTGCGCCGCGATGTGGGCCCGGATTCCCGAGCCGAGCCCGTCGGCGCACATCACCAGCGTTCCGGCACCCGTTCGCCGCGACGCCATGACATCGCCGCACGGCATCCCGGTCTTTTTCGAGCTTTGCACCATCTCAAGGTCAACATGAATGTAGTCGCTTGCCATCTCGCAATGATTTCCGTCTTGATTAGTAGATAAACATCCTGATACGCAATTATGACGGAATTGAGGGAAATTGGGAAGTGCGAAACAAAAGAAAATCTCAGCCGATCGCAAAAGGATTCAAACAGTTATCATATATGGAACTTTTTACTAATTGGCGCGAATCATCGGCGCGGAAATCAAGAAACACAGGTGCCCGGCGGGTTTATTCTTGACAGAAGTGTTGAATTAACACATAATAGTGTCATTGTTCAAATCATGATTCGCCGGATTCTTGGCCGCTTTTTGATTTTTTCATGTGGCGTTCCTAATGTTCCGTAGCGATAAACGGGGCAGAAGAGCGTGTTTGTGTAATTTGTACTAAAAATGTGCCGAGCAGTCGCGGCAATCGAAGCGATTCGCCCCCAACACAAGTGCGGTGGTCAAATTGAAACGTGCTATCATCAGTGACATCCATAGCAATCTGGAAGCCCTTGAGGCGGTGCTGAAAGACATCGAATCGCAAGGGGTTGACGAAATTTTCTGCCTCGGCGATTCCGTCGGTTACGGCCCCAATCCGCTGGAATGTATTGATCTGGTGATGGAAAAAACGAAAGTCTGCCTGCTCGGAAATCACGATCAGGCCACGCTTTTCGATCCGGAAGGCTTCAACGTCGGGGCCGAACAGGCGATTTTCTGGACTCGCGACCAATTGGAGGATTTTCGTGACCCTCGGGCCAACGCACGTTGGGATTTTCTCGGCGCGCTGCCCCGTTCCTATCGCGTCGACGACTTTTTTTTCATCCACGGCAGTCCACGCAACCCTTTGAACGAGTACGTTTTTCAAGAAGACATTTTTGACGAACGGAAAATGGACCGGCTTTTTGCCATCGTGCCGCATTGCTCCTTCCAGGGCCACACGCACGTTCCCGGTGTTTTTACGGAAGACCGCAAGTTTTACACCCCGACCGACCTTGAAATGACCTACAAAATCGAGCCGGGAATCAAAGCCATGATCAACGTTGGGTCGGTCGGCCAGCCGCGCGATCACGATCCTCGGGCGTGTTACGTCGTTTGGGACGACGAGGCAAGCACGGTCACTTATCGCCGGGTTGAATATCCTGTCAAAATCACGGTTGAAAAAATTCACCAGATTCCCGTCGACCGTTTTCTCGGCGACCGCCTGCTTGACGGCAAGTGACAAACCGTCACAATCAACCTAATATCGGAATCTGCGTCTATCATGCCGACCAGCCACCAGCGTCAGAGCAGGGTGATTTCTGTAGCGCAGAAAGGTCAATTTGATCACCCGTCACTTACGCTCCGGGTTGTCATTGAAAATGACGATTTTATTGCATTCGCACCCCAATCCCGCTGACAACACTGACATTTCATCAGAATAAAATATCGCCTCATGAATCATTTTGAAAACCCGAACGACCGTTACGCCTCATCGCAACGCCAGATGCTCATTTTTCTCGTCGTGATGGGATTGGTATTCTTCCTGATACCGAGGTTGTTTCCGCCAAAAAATCCGCCGAAACAGGATCAAAAGCAACAGGCGGCCAAAGTCGACGACATCAACAAGCTGTTGGAAGACGAAACGCTTGGCGATGAAACGCCGGGTGACGAAACCGCCCAAACATCACCCGCCCCGGAAACGACGTTTCCGGCGTCTTACGTAACGCTCGGTTCCGCCGATCCGAAAAGCCCGTACAAAATGCTCGTCACGCTTTCCAGTCGCGGGGCGACCGTCCGGCAAATCGACATGAACAAGGCGCAATACCGCGACACGCAGGATCACACCGGCTGGCTGGGGCAAATCGTCGTCGAATTGGCCGACATGCCCGAGGGCGGTTGCCCCGTGCAGGTGGTCGGGCCCGGAACGCCGGCCGAAGCGGCGGGGCTCAAGCCGGGCGACCTGATCGTGCAATTCGACGAAACGCCCGTCACGTCCTTCGACGATTTGCGGAACGCCCTGCTGGCGACCAAACCGCACCAGGAATGCACCGTCACCGTCAAACGCGGCGAAGCGCAAGGGGAAGAACGCTTCGCCGTCCGGTTGGCCCAGGCTCCGCTTTCAATCGTCCGACCGGAAACGCCGGTGACCGATTTCGAATCCTACCGCTTTTTGACGGGCCTGCACGCGTGGGACGCTCAAACGCAACCACCGCTTTCATTCGGGATGACCTTCGAGCAAATCGACAAGGCCGAACTGCCGCCGCCGGAATGCCTCGACCTCAACGGTCGGCCCGCTCGCTCGAAAGAGGACACGCCGCGTGACACGACGATCGCGAACGAACTGCCGGGCGTCAAACTTCGCTCGGATCACTGGAAACTCGAATCGGCCGACGCAAACCAGGTCGTGTTCCTGCAAACGGTGCCCAAATCGCGGCTCGAAGTGCGCAAGACCTACCGGCTGGAACCGATCGCGAAAGAAAACGCCGGCACCGATCCGGGTTACGCACTGACGCTCAAAATCGACATCACGAACACTGATACCAAGCCGCACAGCGTCGCTTATCTGCTCGACGGTCCTTCGGGCCTGCCGATCCAGGGGGCGTGGTATTCCTCCGGGCGCAAAACCGGCCCCGGCTGGTCACGCTACGGGATGCGCGACCTCGTGATCCAGTTGCACGGCAAGACATCCGACGTGTTGACCTGCAACAAGATCGCGACCGACACCTATGACAAAATTCCGGTCGACCTCGCGACGCGGCAGAAACTGTTGGATTACATCGGCGTCGACACGCAATATTTCCAATGCACGATGATCACGCAACAGGACGACGCGGCGGAATCGAATCTCGAATCCGTCGCCCCGATGCGGGTCGGCGCTTACGCGAAGGCGTGGCCCGATGTGACGAACGTGTCGTTCCGGCTGGTCAGCGCCGCCAAAACGCTGCAACCGCAGGAATCGCTCTCGCACGAATACAAAATTTTCGCCGGCCCCAAGCAGCCGGAAACGCTCGACGCCTACGGCCTTCGCGACACGCTGTATTACGGCTGGTTCGCCTGGTTCGTCAAACCGTTGCTCTGGCTCCTGCACATCCTGCATTACGTCGTGTCCAGCTACGCCCTGGCGATCATCCTGCTCACGATCATCGTGCGGCTCTGCCTGTACCGATTGAACCGCAAGCAGATGCTCAGCACGATGAAAATGCAGGAAATGAAGCCGGAATTGGAGAAAATCACCGAAAAATACAAAGACGACATGGAGGCCCGCTCCAAGGCGATGCGGGAACTGTACCACAAGCACAAGTTCAACCCGCTTTCGGGCTGCCTGCCGATGCTGATCCAGTTGCCGATCCTGATCGCGCTGTACAAGGCGCTTTCGGTCGACGTCGAACTGTACGGCGCCTCGCTTTTGGGCACCGGCGTCCGCTGGTGTTCCGACATGGCCGCGCCGGATCAAATTTGGGACT
>JAVBQX010000195.1:0-6227 GCA_031548645.1 Thermoguttaceae bacterium | reverse complement strand
TGTGCGACGTGTGGTCCTTCCAAAGCCAGGCCATCGCCGCCGGATCGCCTTTCAGTTTCGGGTCGAAGGCGATCGGCACCCCCGCGCGGTCAACCGGGATCGGCGTCGAGCCGGTCGCGTCGGTTCCGATTCCCGCGACGAGTTCGGGTTTGAAACCCTTGCGTTTCGCCTTTCGCACCGCTTCGGAGACCGCGGCGTAAAACCCTTCGATGTAATCGGCGGGGTTCTGCCGCGCCAGGAGCGGGTTCTTACGGTCGACGATGACGCCCTGATCGCCGCTCGGATACTCATAAACGCCGGACGCGACTTCGCCGCCGTCCTGCAGGTCGACGATAATCGCGCGAACGCTGTTCGTGCCGTAATCGACGCCGATCGAAAATTGGGGAACTTGTTTTTTCATGTCATTAAAAGAGAATAATGTGTTTCTTCAAAACAATTGTGCTCGAATAAGCCGACGCCAAGGCATTCAACATCCACACAGAGCCGGAAGCGTCAGCGCCCGGTATTGAACCGTCGCTTACGCTCCGGGCTCTGTGTTGACGTCGGTATTATATCTTTTACAGTCCGCAGGTGTAAACCTTGATGCCGAGTTCTTCGGCCATGGCGGCCTTGACGGCGAGCATTTGGTTGGCTTTTTCGGCGTTCTCGGCGTAAACGATCTGGATGTGGTTGGCCGGGTGACGCCCCATGAACTGATCGCGGGTCATGCCGTCGAGCAGCGCGCTGACGACGGGCCATTCCGGGTTCGACAATTCGGCGCGGCGTTTGACTTCCGCCTCGGGCAAGGAAACGACGCGTCCGCGACCGATGTCCATGCGGAGTTCGCCGGCGTCGACGCAGATGCGCGACCAGACGATTTCACCGGGCTTGCCGGTTCCCGCGAGCGTGGCGCCGCCCTTCCTGAAGAACATGGCGCCCTGACGATAGGCGTGCGAACCTTTCCAACCGCCTTCGAGATGCGCCGGGGGAACCGCGCCGGAAATCATGAACAGCCAGACGAAACCCGGCACCGTGCCGGTCGGGTCTTCCGCGCCCCAGCGGACGTCGTGCAGCGTCGTTTCGACCGGCTGGCCCAGGGCCTTGGCGACGCGGTTGTTGAGCAGGGCATCGAGCGCGGCCCCTTCGTCCACCTCGTTGAAATGGATGACCGGTTCGCCTTCGAAGAGCACCTTGCCGGCTGCGTCCCTGACCGGCGGACGATCGGCGTTGTTCAACACGCCTTCGACGAAATCGCTCGCTGGGAGCAGGTCCATCAGGCCGAGCTGATACTGGATGCCGATGATCGCACAGCCGAATTTGGCCGCCATGCGAACCGCCGCGACGTACATTTTGCATTGCAGCAGCACATGTTCCTCGGTAAGGTCTTTCGCGGGATCGGCGCCGTAATGGAAGGTCAAGCCCTTGTCCTTGATCCACTGGTAAACGGCCTGGGCCTCCGCATCGGACACCTGCGTCGTCTCGTAATACAGGGCCGACTGGCTGAGCCGCTCCTTGAAAATGCCGAGCGGGAAGAGCAGTTCGTCCTGCACGAGCGCGTTGTACATGCCCATGCAGCCTTCGTCGAAGATGCCCATGATCGGCTTGCTGTCGCGCAGCGTTTTGGCCAGTTGTTCGCCGAGTTTGCGATCCGCGTCGGAGATTTTTCGTTCCTTGAATTTCTTCACATGCTCGTTTTCATGCTTGACCTTTCCTTTTTCGAGCCAGGTTTTCAGGCGGGTGAGGAACCAGTCGTCGGTGAAGTCGACGCTCCAAAGGGTCGAAAATTCACGGTCGGCCTTGATGAGACAGCCGTTCAGGTTGAGCAGGCCCACGAGACCGGGCCAAGTCGGCGACCAGTTGCCGACTGTAAGAATCGGCCCCTTGTGCAGCAGCAAGCCGGGATAAACGTGGTGCGAATATTGCCAGACCGATTCGGCCACGACGATGGGCGCGTCCTGCGGAATAGTCGCAAAAACGTCCAGCCCTTCGCGCTGCGAGGCGAGAAACCCGTGTTTTCGCGCCGGGTCGTATTGGTGAGCCCGCACGACCTTCCAACCGGATTTTTCAATCGCGGCCGTCAATTGTTTTTCCATCGCGTCCTGGGTCGCCCAACAGGTTTCGTTGGCCGCCGGCCGCGAATCGCCGCTTGCGACGAGATAAACGGTCTTTTCTTTACGATCGGACATGATTGCTTTTCCTTATTTGTCCAGTGGGAATTGTTTGTAATACATTAAACCGGTAATATTTTTTCCCGCATACAACTTCACGGGTCATTATCATGGTCGGGAGTACACACCCGGCTAATAAAAAATCATTGCGTCCCAAAATGCTTGGTCAACAGGCAGGGGGGTCCCAATATTGGCCCATCTGATTCAGGACACATGCTCTACACGTCAAGGCCGCTCAAAAGCCGGCAAAACATAGCTGTACACTTCATATTTCAATTCGCTCCAACGGCTCAGCCTGGGAAAAGGTTCGCCCGGGAGCAGTTCCTGCCTGTTTTCGACGCATTCCACCTTGATACGGATTTGTTTGTGTCCCTGCGTCAATTCCTCGGGCAACAAAAACTCACCGTCGCGAAAACGACGGTTTGACGTCATGACTTTTGGCGATCGTTTGCCCAACTCGTCCTTGGGATACGAATGATAACAGGTGTTCGAGCCGGCCAAATACCAGATTCCAACGTATTTCCAGTCGTTTTCCGCCGTGGAAACAAACACTTTCGCGGTCTGGTTCGGAAAACTGTAATCCAGCGTTCGCCGCAGCAGAACGCCTCGATTGCCCGGTTCAAGTGCGACGGTGAATTCCGACGTTCCCGCGGTGTGACGCCCCGTTTCTTCATGCGCCGGGAAAACTTCCTTGCCGATTTTTTCCTTGTAACCGGCAAGTTGATCGGGGTTCATTCCCCAAGTGCGTTCGGGGAACGTATCAATCCCCCATTCATAACGTGAGAGAATGGTTTCCACTTCCGAAGCGTCGGGCGATTTGTAATCATGCGCACGCTCCGATTCGGGATTCCCGACATCAATCGCGTCCGTTTTCACCAGCGTCGCGCCGGGCAAACCGTACCAGTACGTCACCGCTTCGTAATGTTCGGTCGAAAGATTCTCCTCGCCATGCTCGAAACGAATGACGGCGCGTTTTCCGAACGGCATGAGATCGGCGAGCAGGAAACGGTATGCCGATTCGATCAGGTCTTTTTCATGTTTCGACTCTTTTGCGTTTTTCGCACCGCACGGATGACCGGCCAACGGCAGCGTCATGTTGAGCCCGCCCCAATAGTCGCCGCCACCGCCCCATTCTTCGGTGCCGGTGCCGTAAGCCTGCGGCGATTGACTGTCGTCGAAAAAGAACCGCGGGTCGCCTTCCAACGTGCCGAGGTTGCCGCCGTGCGAAAAAACATACGTCGTGCCGACGAAGTTGCCCGACCAATCCTCATGCCCCTCGATGCCCTTCGTGTCGAGATAGGTCATGTCCATTCCCGCTTCCGGGGTCGGAATGTCCTTGTACGTCGCATGAAAATAACTCGTGTGCGAGGCGGGCACGGTCAGCGGTTCATGCCGGATTTCATAACGCAGATCGGTTTTACCCGGCGTGATTCCCGTCAGTTCGAATTTCGCGGATTTGAAAAACGGCATCGGGTAATAACAGCCAAGCTCGACGGCTTTCGCCGCAAAATCATAGCGGATGTTGAGCGGGAAACCTTTCACGAGATATTCACGCCGGTCGCGATTGTAAAAAGTGCCCGCCCCGAAAAAAAGGCAAAGCGGCGCGTCAATCGACGGGTGTTTCGCTCCGTCCCAGGTGACCCGCAAACGAATCCGTTCCACATCCATCGCCTTCTCAAGCGGCAACGTCATTTTGAAAGCGCGAACGACGCCGGGCGCGTTCAACTCGGCCAACGTCACCGTCTCACGATCCAGCGTCACGCTTTTTTCGATTTTCGCGATGTCCTGCGGCGCGATGTCCGTTCCCGATTTGTTCAGCAACTCCACCACTTCCGGGTCGGGCATCTGCGAGAGATTCCACGTCTTCAACGGTTGCGAAAGTTTTTTTTCGCTGCTGAAAAGATGATAAATATAGTAACCGGTTCCGTAAAAAGTGCGTTCATAGGCGATTTGAAACGAATCCGTAAACATCATCGGTCGCCAGATCAAGTCGGCTCCTTTGGTCGTGCTCCATGTCCACGCCAACGGCTCGGGAAACGATTCGGCGGGTACGAATTCCGTCTTCGTGAATTTCTTTTTGGCGTTCGCCGGATCACTCGTCCCCGTTTCGCTCACGACGTTGTCAACCCCGTCGCAGATAAAATGCCACGGACTTCCATGCCAATGATTGGCACGGAAAAAATAGAGAACGCCTTTTCCTTTGACGTCCAACGACACGTTTTGTTCGTCGGACTTGCCGAACAGGTAATGACTCGCGTCCGCGGTGCGGTTGCCGCCATCGCGATCATAAGTGCTCCGCATGTAGGCACGCACGCCGATCCGCTGCATCGGCCATTTGTCCCACATTTTGTAAGCGTCAAAACCTACCGGAATGGCGGGCAAATCGCCGCCGTCATTCACGGAAGGTTCATCCGCAACGGTGATGCACGCCGTGATAAAAACCAACACGGTTCCGATCACACAGTTCGTCAGAATTCGATTCATATTTATATTTTGAAAGAAATAGTGAAGCAAGGAAGGACGGTCACGTCGTGACCGCCGCATAAGGAATTGACGTTATCAATGTCTGTTCCGAGTCCAACGCGGTCGAACAAGTTCGACCGCGAACGGAACACGACATCATTTAACGACAACATTCTTCACGTCGATTTTGCCGCTGCGAACATCGACGCTCGCCTTGCCGTTCGCGAACGTCACGACGCCGAAGCCGGTTTCCGTGGCGAGGAACGATTTGAAATCGCCGACCTGCGAATCGACGAACAGCGTTTGCGTGAGGGCGTCGTAGCGCACGCCGGTCAAGCCTTGCAGCAAGGCGTAGCTCGCCATCGCACGGGCGTACCAGTGTCCGCATTCGTATTCGTTGAACGGGTTGCGACGCACGCCGTCATGACGTTTGCGGAGCGTTTCCACGATGTCGAGCCCTTTCGCCGGTTCGCCGAGCAGCATCAGGTGGCTCGCGACCTGATATTCGATCCCGGTCCAGACTTCGTCGCTGTACACGAACGGCAACATCGGTTTTCCGCCGTGCGGCCAGGTGCAAAGCAGCAGCCCGCCGTCGTTCCCCATGGCGTAACTCGGACGTTGCGGGTTCGCGTGTTCCGAAAGATCGTGCCGCATGTTGTACTTGTACACGGAAAGCAGGTGGTTTTTGATCAGCGCTTCGTCGACGATGTCGTTCTCATAACCGCAGACTTTCGCCATCCAGAAGCCGAGCACGCCGTCCGAAAGACAGCCGATGCCGTATTGATATTTCGGGCCCTGTTCGTTGACGATCTTCGCGATTTCGCGGTAACCGGCGCTTTGATCGGCGGGGTTGATCGGGCCGAAATTGTTGGTCAGCCCTTCCTTCGCGACGATCTGGATGAAGTATTCGCCGTTGTACAATTTGTCGACGATCGCTTTTTGACCTTTCGCGAGCAGTTCCTTGTAGAGCGAAACGTCCTGTTTGAGCGTTTCCCCCATTTCGACCATCGCGGCGAGCGCCCCGAGATAAAAACTGCCGCAATGTCCGTCGGGGCCGAAGTAATTGATGTCATACGTATTGTGATGACTTTCCTCCAGCAGGCCGGTGTGCCGCGGGTCGTACTGGTTGATCATGAAATCGAGACTCATTTTGGCTTTCGGCCAATAGGTGACGAGCCATTTGTCATGATCCTGCGTCGTTCGCCATTCGCGATACATTTTCATGATGCCGCCGAGCTGTCCGTCCGCCGCGTCGAATCCGACACCGCCGGGCGTGATCGGCAAATTGGCACGAAACGCCTGACGACCGGTTCCGGCGGACGATGATTCGTTGTATTCCGTTTGCCGGAGCGACTGTTCGAGCGTCGGGAAAAGGTGACAAATCGCTTGCGCATAATTCCAAACGTGCGTGCAGGAGCCGGCGCAGCAGCCGGAATTGTCGCTGCAACCTTCCCAACACCAGAGCCTGCCGTCATGTTGACGCAGCACGGTCGGCGATTTCAAAATGGTGAGATTCGCCGCGACCGCCTCCATCACCGCCGGGGGCAAGGTCGAATCATAAAACGCGTCCGTAAACGTTTCCGAAAGTTTTCGCAAACGGCGATAATCGCCCCGCCA
>JAVBQX010000143.1:0-5393 GCA_031548645.1 Thermoguttaceae bacterium | reverse complement strand
GGATAACCGTGATCGCCGCCGTTGCAATCGAGGATGTCAACGGTGTCCATCCGGTCGAAATGGTGTTTTTTCGCCCGGGCGACGTAAACATTCGTCACACCGGGATCGAACCCGGAGCCGAGCAGGGCCATGAGTCCGGCTTTTTCGAATCGGTCCTGATATTCCCATTGCGGGCCATAACAGAACTTCGCTTCGTCCGGATGTTCGTAGTTGGCCGTATCGAGGTAGTTGACGCCGGTTTCGAGACAAGCATCCATGATCGTCAAATCCTGATACGGCAACGCGACATTGATCACGAGATTCGGCTTCACGTCACGAATCAAGGCGACCAGCTCGGGCACCTTGTCGGCGTCGACCCGGGCCGTGTTCACTTTTCGCGGAAGTTCCGCCGCGATGGCGTCACATTTGAATTTTGTTCGACTGGCAAAGGTGATTTCACCGAAAACATCACTATTTTGAGCGCATTTGAATGCAACAACACGACCGACGCCGCCGGCCCCGATAATCAGAACGCGATTCAACTTTCTCTCCTTCGATCATTGTCTTAGCGACAGATACCGAACAACCCCGGAAAGTGCCGGGTCAAAAAACAACATTCCCCTTCCTCGAACAGTCGAGAATTCGGAAAAAAGAAGCATTTTTTGCGCCGCTCTCGTGTTGCATAACACATAGAATGGCAATCGTTTGCGCGTATTTGCTGTGACTGAAAAAGTCAGTTGAAACGCAGGTCAATCAGATAATGAAAACAGGAAAACCATCAAAAATATCGGGCGTCCTGTAATTTTTTCTGGAATCGCCCATTGTAATCACTTTTCCGTCCCGCGAAAGAGCAATTTAATAAAAATAATGAAAAAACGACGGGGCTTCATTGCCCCGGCCGATCACGGGACAGAAGCGAACCGTTACCATTCCGTGGCCTGTTGCGACGCTATTCGGACCGAATATTGCTTCCACATGATATGGTAGCACATCGCCGAAAGGCAAAGGCCAAATGGCACAATAAGAAAAGTTCCAAGAAAAAGCGTGCAAATAATACCGATCATGGACCCAATCCCAAACACGAGGTTGATGCAGAGGATCGTCAGTGCATTGCGTTTGGTAATGGCCCAAGCGAGAGAAAACGCTTCAAATGCGGTGACCTTCCGATCGACAATAAGGAGCGGTCCGACGACCATCAACCGGCATCCAAGAATAATGGAGGCAATCACGACCCACGGGATGATGAGACAAAAAGCAATGATCATCCCGACGTCACCGCCCCCTGCCCCTTGAAACGCCATGCCGATGAGCACGAACAGTCCCACAGGCACACCGATCACGGCAGCGACTAGCAGCATCATAAGTAATCCGAATACGATCAAAGACAGGATTTGCGAGAAAATCGAAAAACCCGTGCCCACTGAAGTTTTTCCGGTTCGAACCAATTCCAGCGCACACAAGCTGAGGCCAAGCGCCAAGAGTGATTGAACAATGTTGTTTGTGAAGGAAAAAATCGGGTAAACCAGGGAAAGATTGGGATCATGGATGCTCATCAGGTTAAGGATCGTTCCCACGACAGTGGTGAAACCCTGATAGCCGATGGAAATCAATCCCAGGATGAAAAATGGCAGGAAATTCTGCTTGAGCGTGTTAAATGTCATGCTGTAAGCTTGCGTAAAATCAAGCTGGTCTCCGGTAACAACGGCAGCGCCGGCCATGTCGGGATGCCCGGACGGTTCGCGGCCGAAATCGACCGGTGCCTGGTAGGGGTTGCCGGATTCGCCGAAGTCACGAGGGCCGATGCTCTCGAACCCGGACCATTCACCGGAATCTGCGGGACCGGACGATGGCGATGGCGGCGGGGCGGGCGGCGACGGAGGCAGCGCGGCCGGAGGTTCCGGGATGTCGAGAACCGTTTCGCACTTGGGGCATTTCGTCTTTTTTCCCGAAGAACCGTCCGGGGTGCGAAGTTTCGTCCCGCAGATATTGCATTGGAATTCAATCGGCATGATTTGGCCTTTTATCTTCGTGTAATTTTCGAATGAAAAACAATTTCGCCCACCGATTTCATCATAAAAAAACCTGTCGCCGGATGCAACAGGTTTATTGGGAATTATTCTACCCAATGCCATTATGGCGTGCGGTCGGAGCCGTCGCCGATGAGGATGGCGATCCATTCGGTTTCCTTGAACGCCTGCAGGATGATTTTGACCATGATCGTCAACGGGGCGGCGAGGAACAGCCCGATCGCGCCGAGCAGCCAACCCCAGATGATGAGCGAAAGGATGATCATGACGGTCGAAATGCCCAAGCCGTAGCCCAGGATTTTCGGTTCGATTCCATATCCAATCGTGCATTCGATCGCGACGAGGCAGACAACATAACCCAAAACGCCGACGGGGCCGAGCTCCATGAAAATCAGCAGCCCCGGAATGATCGCGGCGAGGATGCCGCCGATGTTCGGGATGAAATACAGGAAAAAGGCGATCACTCCCCAGAATAGGGCGCCCGGCACGCCGAAAAAGAGATAAACCAACGTCGCGGCCCCGGCTGACATGGCGCTGGAAATCGCTTTCAGGAACAGGTATCTCCGGATTTCGATGGCGATTTTGTGCAAATGTTCGTTGGTGATCGGTCCTTTGCCGAAGGCACGGTCGATCTTCGCCGGGAATCGCGCCGCCTCGAAAATCATGAACAGGGTGATGATCATGACAAGGAACCCTTTTTCGACCAGGTGACGGAGCTCATTGGCCGTTTTGCTGAACCAGGCCAAGAGGCTTTGTGCGTTCAGTTCGGTCAGGGACGGCTCGACGTGATGTTGAACGGGTTGGTCTTTCGCGAGTTCCTCTTCGGCCATCAACTCGGCGTCGTCATGGTGCGGAAACAGGTTGGGAAAGGTGTCCCGGGCGTGATCGAACAGGGTTTTGTCGACCTGTTTTCCGTTGCCTTCCACGGACTCATCCGCCGCGTCCTCCGACGAATTTTCGGCAACCTGGTTGGCCTGATCCCCCGGCGAATCGGTTGCGGAAGTCATTGCGTCGTCCGCTTCAGCTTTTTCAGCAATTGGCGTTACTGCGATTGTCGGCGGCAATATTGGAACGGGCGGAACGTTCGGTTGCGCAGCGGACAATGGCTCCGCTTGGGGTAGCGAGTTCGGGGGAGTTACCGCGGATGATTCTTCCGCTTGCTCCTTTTTTCCTTCCGTCCCGTAATTGATTTTGAACCCCATTTGTTCCAGCCCGGTTTCGACCCGGTGGAATTCGCGTTCAATCTTCCTGGCGTATCGCGGTGCGTCCTTGCTCAGTTCGGTCAACGAATTGACGACCAGCCGCGTCAACCCCAAAAAGACGATGGCCACGCAACCGAGTACGATGACCAGCGAAAGAATACTCGGACAACCCTTGGAACGGAGCCAGCGAAGCGGAACCAGCAGGATGATCGTCGCGAACAGGGCCAGCAGGACCGGGGCGAGAATCCCGCTGGCCATCTTGACCCCGCCCAGCACGATGACGACGGCCGCCGTCATGATCAGGGCGTGAAACACGATTTCCTGTTTCGGGGTTTGCGGATAATGCGGACCGGGCCCATGGTCGGACGGCTCACCCGGAAAACGGACTTTTTTGGACATAAGGTTTTATCTTTCAACATGAAAAGTGGGATATCATTTTAGAAATATGTTGCATCAATTGCGGCAACCCTATCATTTTACCATTTTTCGGATTGCGACGATAGTGTAATTTGCGGCAAGATTCACTTTGAGATGAAGTAGCGGGTTTGAATAATACATGTATGTGCCATGTCATTTCTCAATATTGTCATGCAAAGTCAATGGTGACATCAGCAATCAAAACAATTATTGGATGCATACAAAAATTGTGAATAAAAGGAGATTTTTTTGTCAGGAAATCAAATCTCGTGCAATATAAATGTAAGCGAGACCTCAAAGAGTCCATGATGAATTTTGCATCAATAACACGGAGGGCAAAGCAGCGCCATGCGTTTTTTCTCCTCAAAAAATGGAAACGAAGATCATTCCGCATCAATTCCAGATGCCGCGGACGGTCTGTTTGTCCATGACAGGAAGGAAACGGCCACGATTCTCTTTTTGGCGCATCGTCATTATATCAAAGCGGTTGCGATGCGTTACGTCCCATATTCGCATCTTGCGGATGAAGTGGTCCAACAGGTGTACGTCGATTTTATTTCCAAAGCCGACAAATGGAATTTCGACGGAAATATCAAATCGCTGCTCGCCGTCATGACGCAGAATATTGCCAGGGCCTATTGGAAATCCGAGTCGCGGAATCTGCCGGAAAAGCTTCAAAAAATTGCCGACTTCGTTCGCCAAATCGCGGAAAATGACGACCGCCAGGCTGAACAATACGCCGAACACCTCGCGGCAATGCGGAATTGCCTGAAAAAAGCCCCGGAAAAAACGGGTGAACTGGTGCGGCTGCATTATTTCGACGGAATGTCGTTTTCGGAAATCGCCTCAAAGATGGAAATCAACCCCGATTCGGTTTATCGGGCCGTGTACCGCTTGCGCGAAAAGTTGCGCCTGTGCATCGAACGCGTCCTGAAAGGAGAGGAAGCCTATGTCTGAAAACTTCGACCCTTCCCGCTGGGAAATTTTGGCCTCGCGATTCGTCGACAACACGCTGACCGACGAGCAGCTTTCTGAACTTTTGGAACTGCTCGAAAACGAGCCGGGGCTTTCCAAAATCCTGTACGACCACGTTTACCAGGAAAGCCTCTGCTTCGACCTCGCCAAAGGCAACGGCGACCTCCCGGATCAGGTCGATCTTTTGGGGGAAATCGGCCAACGATACATGGAAATTTTCGAAAAAGGCGAAGCGGCGGACTCTCGAACCGGTCGTTTCCCCCCGTTGGCGGTTTCGGGACGCAAAAAATTGAACCTGTCGCAAATCCTGTTCCGGTCGGGCGGTCCGGTGATCGTTGCCGCAGTGTTGATTGCAATGTGGTTATACATTCCGCGTTTTTCGCGGTCAAACGGGAATACACAGCAGGAAGTCGCCGTAAAAATCAAATCCGGCAGCGCCGAAGACCTGAGTTCGGCCATCGCCGTGGTGAAACTCGCCTCGAATCTCCGGGGCGGTCAAACGTCCGGCGCGATTCCCAAAACCGGGGACATGCTCTATCCGGGACAACTTCAATTCGAATCCGGTTTATTGGTCGTCGATTTCTTTGACGGGGCAAGCATCGCCGCGGAAGGGCCCGCCGACCTGAGATTCCTGTCGAGCAAGCATGTTTACTGTGCCGCCGGTCGCGTGACGGCCGACGTGCCGGAACAGGCCGTCGGTTTTCGCATCGACACGCCGCAAACGAAAATCGTCGATCTGGGAACCTCCTTCCAGGTGGACGTCCGCGATGAAAAATCGTTCGTCAGCGTCATC